>JAGWUU010000178.1 GCA_028868335.1 Sphingomonadales bacterium
CCGGGTAGCGGGCAAACTCGTGATATCGGGCGTGCTTGCGCTGGCGGGCATGGCGTTCATGGCGTGGAGCGGGGCGAAGGTGCTGCCGGTGATGGGCATGGCGCTCGCTGCGGGGCTGCTGGTCGCAACGGTGTTGCCGCTGGTGGGGCGCAAGCTTCGCACCGTTCGTTTGCCGACCTGGGGCATGGTTCTGGCCCATTTCGGCGTGACGGTTGCGCTGTTCGGCATGGCGACCGATAGCGCCTTCACCGTTGAGCGGCTGGTCGCGGTCCATGTTGGCGAGGCGACCGAAGTGGGGCCGTGGCGAGTTACGCTGCGCACGATCGTCCCCGTCGCCGGCCCGAACTGGACCGCGCTTGAGGGCGACATGGGCGCCTCCTATCGCGGCGGCTCGGCCGAGATCATGCGTCCGCAATCGCGCAGCTTCTGGGCGCCGTTGCAGCAGACCAACGAATCCGCGCTGCTCACCCGCTGGAACGGCCAGCTTTACGCCGTACTCGGCGAACAGGCGGAGGATGGGCGCTGGCAGTTGCGACTGTGGTGGAAGCCGTTCGTCATCTACATCTGGATCGGCGGACTGTTCATCGGGCTTGGAGGCGTGCTCGCCCTGATCGGTCGGGTAGCGAGTGATGTGCGCCGCCTCGTCGCGCGCGACAAGATTGCCTATCGGCGCTTGAGACAGGGCCGGTGAACGACGCCCCGCAACCCTCGCGCATGGCGTTGTGGCTTCCGCTGGGGATCTTCACCGGGTTCATCGCGCTGGTGATGGTCGGGCTGTACCGACCTGCCAGCCGCGAGGTAAAAAGCGCGATGGTCGGCAAACCGCTGCCTGCCTTCGCGCTGAAGCAGGCCGTACCCGATCGACCGGGACTGGCCCGAACCGACCTGATAGGTGGCAAGCCGCGCCTGCTGAACATCTTTGCCAGTTGGTGCGTGCCGTGCGCTGCCGAAGCCCCTCAGCTTGAAGCGTTGCGTCGGCAGGGCGTGGAAGTTGACGGCGTTGCGATCCGCGACAAGGCGGAAGACCTCAAGGGCTTTCTCGCCCGCAATGGCAATCCCTATGCCCGGATCGGCGCGGACGAGGTCAGCGCTATCCAGTTCGCCATCGGTTCGTCGGGCGTGCCGGAAAGCTTTGTCGTCGATGCCAGGGGCACGATCCGTTACCAGCATATCGGAGACATCGCCGCCGATCAGGTGCCGATGATCCTTGCCAAGATCAGGGAGGCCGCACAATGATCCGGCGTCTGATCATGCTGCTGGCGCTCGCGCTGGCGTTGCCAGCCGTCGCGCAGGACAAGTTGCCACCGGCGCCCTACGCCTATCGCCAGCTCGACAATCCGGCGCTGGAGGCCAAGGCCAAGGCTCTGATGGAATCGCTGCGCTGCCTACAGTGCCAGGGACAGTCGATCGCTGATTCGGATGCGCCGATCGCCGGAGATATGCGCAACCAGGTGCGTCTGCGCATCGCTGCCGGGGAAGATCCTGAGGCCATTCGTGCCTGGCTCATCGAGCGTTATGGTGACTATGTCAGCTTCAAGCCGGAAATCGACAGCATGACTTGGCCACTGTTCGCCGCGCCGATCACGTTGCTGGCCATCGCCGCGCTGATTCTTCGCCGACGCTATACGGGAAGGACGAAGGCATGACCTGGGTGATGGTCATAGCGTTGATCGCGGCGGCGTTCCTTATCGCCGCGGTCGCGCTCAAGGCTCCGCGCAAGGGGTGGGAGGCGATTGGCGCCGCGTTGATGCTGGGAGCGGTGGGCTTCGCGCTTCAGGCGCGGCCCAATCAGCCGGGCGCGCCAAAGCAAGCCGAGGCCTCGGCGCAAGTGTCCGGAGCATCGCTGGTCGAAGCGCGCAAGCAGCTAGATGCCAGGGGTGGCCAGCCGGCAAGCAGTTGGACGGTGATCGCCGATGGACTGGCGCGCAATGGTCGCTTCGGCGATGCCGCTGGGGTGATGCTCGGAGCGGTCGAAAAGGACCCGAAGAACGCCGATGCCTGGCTGGCGCTGGCGAACGATCTGGTGGCCCATGCCGATGGCACCCTGACCCCGGCCGCGCAATATGCCTATGCCCGCGCGGCCCAGGCTGATCCCTTGCACCCGGGGCCGGATTTCTTTCTTGGCCTGGCCCTTGCCACCAATGGCAAGCTGGCCGAGGGACGGGCGAAGTGGGCCGATCTGCTCGCCCGTTCGCCCAAGGATGCGGCATGGCGTGCCGATCTGGAATTGCGACTCAACCGGCTCGATGCATTCATCGCCAGCCAGCAGGCACAGGCGCAGGGGCGCTAGACCCGGATTACGCTACATTGATCCGCCCCGATCTGGGTTGCAAGGAGCCGTGGACGGCGTTGCTCGTCGACCACGGTGCAACAGCAGCGCGTACTCCTCGCGTCTCCCCACAGGTCAAAATCGGCTCCGTCGGGGCGGGGGAATGTGGTTTCATCAGGGGCGGGGCAGCGCCCGCCGTGTTGCCCCGACTTTCGCAAACTGCTAGGCGAAAAACGAATTCCGGGCCCAATAATGGCGTCCCGACAGGTAGGTTTGCAGGGGCGCTTTAGAGCATGGGCGAGAAAATTTCAGCTGATGCCGTAGCGCAATCTTCTCCAGGGTCCGGGCACGAATCCGCGTCTCATGGCGGCGGGCATGGGCACCATAACGGCCGTCTCTACCCCCTAGCCGTCGGGGCGATCGGCGTGGTGTTCGGCGACATCGGCACCAGCCCGCTCTACGCGATCCAGGCCGTGATGACCGGAGCCCGACCAATCACGGTTGACCTTACGGACATCTATGGGGTCGTCAGCCTGATCTTCTGGTCGATGGTTCTCGTCGTTACGGTGAAGTACGTCTTTTTCGTACTGAGGACCGACAACAACGGTGAGGGCGGCAGTCTGGCGCTCCTCGCGCTGATCAACCGGAAGCTACCCGAAACCAAGACCTATGGCTGGTTGACCGCATGTGGCTTGCTTGCGACCGCACTGTTCTATGCGGATTCGATGCTGACGCCTGCGATTTCGGTGATTTCGGCGGTTGAGGGGCTTGGGGTGGTGAGCGAGCGATTCCACCCCTTCATCGTTCCCATCGCGGTTGTCATCCTGATCGGGCTGTTCATGATCCAGTCGCGCGGCACTGAGCGGGTGGGGCGCTTGTTCGGCCCGATCATGCTGGTCTATTTCGTCACCATTGCGGCGATGGGCATATACAATATCGTGCAGCATCCAGCCGTGCTGTGGGAACCGCTTAATCCACTCTATATCCTTGGCTTCTTCCAGGCGCACCCGCTGCTTTCGTTCCTGTCGCTCGGCGCGGTTATCTATGCGATGACGGGCGTGGAGGCCCTCTATGCCGACATGGGCCATTTCGGGCGCAAGCCGATCTCGGTCGCCTGGCTCTACGTTGTGTTTCCCTGCCTGATTCTCAACTACATGGGGCAGGCCTCGTTACTGATCCGCGATCCTTCCGCGGCATCCAACCCCTTCTTCCTCATGGTGCATCAGGATTTCCTGATTCCTCTTGTCATCCTTGCCACGCTGGCAACGGTGATCGCCAGCCAGGCGGTGATTTCTGGAGCCTATTCGGTAACCCAGCAGGCGATGCAGCTTGGCTACATGCCGCGGATGCAGATCAAGCACACCAGTTCGCACATGGCCGGGCAGATCTACATTCCCACCATCAACACCTTCCTGGCGTGCATGGTCGCGGCGCTGGTCATATCGTTCCGGAGTTCGGCGGCGATGCTTCCGGCCTATGGACTGGCCGTGGCGGGCACGATGTTCATCACCACGATCATGGAATCCCTGGTGGTCCTACGGATATGGAAGGTATCAAAGGGGGTCGCGTTTTTCGGCCTCGGGACGTTCATGCTCATCGACCTTGCCTATCTTGCCGCCGGGTCGGCCAAGTTCTTTGAAGGGGCGTGGTTCCCGGTCGTCTGTGGCATGATAATCTTCCTTCTCCTGACGACATGGGCGCGGGGGCGCACGCTCATGCGCAGAAGCATGGAGGAAGGAACCATCCCAATGGAGGTCTTCGCCAAGAGCGCACATTCCACGGCAACGCGCGTGCCGGGCACGGCGATCTTCATGGCAAGCAGCAACAAGGGCGTGCCCTCTGCCCTGTTGCACAACATCAAGCACAACAAGGTCCTGCATGAACGCGTGGTGGTGCTGACCGTGGCGATCCAGAACGTGCCTTACGTCGATCCGAATGACCGCTGCACCATGAAGGAACTTGGCCAGGGGTTTTACCGCCTGTCCCTGCGGTTCGGCTTCCTTGAGGAGACGAACATTCCGGCTGCGCTGACCAGCGCGACGATGTGCGGCGGCCCGTTCGAAATGATGAAGACCAGCTTTTTCCTCAGCCGCCAGACGCTCATCGCTTCGTCCAAGCCGGGCATGGCGATCTGGCGCGAGAAGCTGTTCGCCTGGATGTTGCGCAACGCCGCCAGCGCGATGGAGTTTTTCCGCCTGCCGACCAACCGCGTGGTCGAACTCGGTAGCCAGGTCGAAATCTAACCGGCGCGCGTGCCGCGATTGCGCGCGGCGAACCAGGGGCGCATCCGGGCTATGGCTTCCTCGACCTCGGGCGTCGAGACGGCAAAGCTGAACCGCATGAAGTGGTGCCCATCGACGGGGTCGAAGTCATTGCCGGGGGCCGTGGCAATGCCGGTGTCGCGCAGCAAGGCCAGGCAGAACTCCATTGAATCATCGGTAAAGTCGGAGACGTCGGCGTAGATGTAGAAGGCACCGTCAGGCGGAGCGATCCGGCCGAGGCCCATCGCCGGCAGGGCATCGAGCAATAGCGCGCGGTTTCGCTCATAGGTGCGGATGTGCCCTTCCAGTTCGTCGCGGCAGTCCATGGCGACCAGCCCGGCGTGCTGGCTGAGCGACGGCGGGGTGAGAAACATGTTGCCCATTCGCGCCCGCGCGGCTGCGACGCCATCTTCTGGAACGATCAGCCAGCCCAGCCGCCATGCCGCCATGCTGAAGTACTTGGAGAAACTGTTGACCACCAGGGCATCAGGCGCTTCCTGCAGCATCGAAGGCGTTTCGAGGCCGTAGCTGATGCCGTGGTAGATCTCGTCGGAGACGATCGCGATTCCGCGTTCGCGGCAGACCTGGGCAATGGCGTGCAACTCGTCGCGGGGGATGATGGTGCCCGTAGGGTTGGCGGGGCTTGCGAGGATCACGCCATCGGGCGCCGGGTCAAGCGCGGCAAGCGCGGCCGCGGTAAGTTGAAATCGTTCTGCCTCCCCACAGGCCAGTTCGACCGGCGTGAGGTGCAGGGCCTTCAGCGTATTGCGGTAGGCGACATAGCCCGGGCGGGCAATCGCTACCCGTGCGCCGGGATCGAACCGCATGTTGAGCGCCATGACCAACGCGGGCGAAGCGCCGCAGGTCAGGATGATCCGCGAAGGATGAACCTCGACGCCGTAGATTTCTTTGTAGTGCCGGGCGATGCGGGCTTTTAGCGGCTGGCTTTCCCAGTAACCCATCGGGTCGCTGTCGAGGATCGCGTGGGCTGTGGCGATCGCGCGGGACGGGGCGCCCGTTGAAGGCTGGCCAAATTCCATGTGGATGACTGAACGGCCTTCGCCCTTGAGCTTGTGGGCAAGGCCGCTGACGGCGATGGCATGGAACGGTTCGATCTCGGCGGTCATGCCAACCGGCCTAACCCTGTCTCGCCCAAATGAAAAGCGCGGCACCCACAGGGCACCGCGCCTTCATCGTCCGTCGAGACGGATCAGATGTTGATGTTGGCGTTGGCCATGCACCACAGCATCGGCAGCGACAACAACAGGTTGATGCGGCTGGCGGCAAGGGCGCGCGGAGCAAGCTTGGCCTTTTCTTCGTCGGTCGCATCGACCAGACCAAGGATCTTCTTCTGCGCCGGCCAGATAATGAACCACACGTTGAAGGCCATGATCAGCGCCAGCCACATGCCAAGGCCGATCATGTTCTCCGCGCGCGTGGCGCCGGAGAAGGTCATCGCACGATGGGCATAACCGGCGTTGATCGCGATAGTCAGCCCGGTGACCACAGTGAGCAACGCGGCCCAGCGGAAATAGAAGAACACGCTTGGGGCGATGAAGCCGGTGACGCCCTTCTTCAACTCGGCGGGAACCTTGGGCATGGTCGGCACCTGAACGAAGTTCAGGTAGTAGAGCAGGCCAATCCACAGAATGCCGAAGAACACATGGAGCCAGTGGAACACGGTGTTGACCGTAATCGGCTCAATATCGGCATAACAAAGCATGACCCCGATCGCGAGCGCGAAGCCCACTGCCAGCACGAGGTTCAGATTTCCGAAAAACTTGGCCATTGCTTCCCCCTATCTCGAAGCGATCTGTGTCTTTGACCCTGCTCCCCACGGGGAAGCTGCGCAGGCTTATGCCCGATTGTTCAAGGCATTCCTACCCTTTTGCAAACAGTTTTCATTCGTGCGGCGGATCGGTGAGAACATCCTTCTCCGCGTCCTGGGCCAGTCCGTGGCGCAGCAACATCGGAATGTGCGCGAAAGTGAACAGGAAGGTCATCGGCAGGAACAGCCACAGTTTCGCAGCTATCCAGTCGCCGAATTGCAGCATGTGGCGCAATGTCTCGTTGAGGGCCGCGAGGAACAGGAAGAACC
>JAGWUU010000179.1 GCA_028868335.1 Sphingomonadales bacterium
GGGAAGTTCAGCGCGTTCTGCACCGGCAGGTTCACCGCGTTGACCAGTTGCGCGTTCATCCACCACTCGCGCTTGTTGAGCGGCTTGCCGATCTTGGACAATTGCTGGGCGTAGTCGACCAGGCCGCCAGCCCGCTTGTTGGCATAGGCGTTGTCGGTTGTGACCTTGAGGCCGCCATAGTCCTTCCAGCTATCGGGATAGCCCACTGCCACCTCGATGGTCTTGACCTTCTCCAGCGCTTCCTTGCGGGTGTCGGGGGCCAGCCAGTCAAGTCCGGCGACGCGGGTGGCGAAGGCGGTCTTGATGTTGCCGACCATGGCCTCGATCCCAGCCTTGGACGAGGCGGGGAAGTACTTCCCGACATAGAGCTTGCCCAGCGCATCGCCGAGCGCGGTGTTGACCGCAGCCAGTGCCCGCTTGTCGCGCGGCCGCTGCTCCTTGGTGCCCTGCAGGGTCTTGCCGTAGAAATCGAAGCGCGCTGCGTCGAGCTTGCCCGGCAGGACGTCGGCATTGGCATTGATGGCGTGGAAGGTCAGCCAATCCTTCCATGCATCAAGCGGCTGGCTGGCAACCAGAGCTGACAGCCGTGGTATCGACTGGGCGTGATAGGCGGCGAACTTCTGCTGGTTCCCAAGCTGGGCCGCGCCGAACAGCGCATCCCAGTCGATCCCGGGCGCACGGGCGGCGAAATCGGCCTTGCTCCACTCAGAGGAGGATTTCTGGAAATCCTCGCTCTCGGCGCGGGTGGCATGGGCTTGGGCGATTTTGGTTTCGAGATCGAATATGCGCTGCGCCCTGGCCGCGGCATCGGCAATTCCCGCCTCGCCCAGCAGCTCTTCGATATAGGCGCGATAGGCGGTGCGGATCTCCACCATCTTGGGGTCCGGCGAAAGGTAGTATTCGCGCTCGGGCATTCCGAGGCCGCCTTGCAGGATGTAGGGCACGACCTCGCCCCCAGCGAGGGCCTGGGTAACGAAAACCCCGAACAGGTTTTCGGTCTGGAAATTGGTGGCGTTGAGCGGATCGACGTCGGCACGGATGTTCGCCCCGATCGCCTGCGACAGGCCCTTCACGTCGGCAATCGCGGCGATCCGGTCAAGGTCGGGCTTGATCGGCGCCATGCCTGCGGCGTCGATCCTGGCCGTGTCCATGTAGGTGTTGTAGAAATCGCGGATGCGGCCTTCATCGGTGTCGGCCGCCGCAGTTGATTTGCTGATCGTGCCGATCAAGTCGCCAAGTTGCTTGTCGGTCGCCTCGCTGGCGATGAAGAAGCCGCCAATGCTCGAACGGTCCGCGGGGATTTCCGTCGTCTTCTGCCAGTTGCCGTTGGCATATCCGTAGAAGTCGTCGCCCGGCTTGACCGACTTGTCCATCATCGCCGGGTCGATGCCCAAGCTGGTGCCAGCGATCGCCTCGGTCTGACCTGCCATCTTGCACCCGACGGGGCCGAGCGTGGCCGTTGCCACGCCCAGCATCAGGGCGGCGATCAGCTTGGTATTGCGCATGGTTCCAGTCCTTCCGGCAATGGGTGCCAGAAGGCGACCCGGCATCCCCCAAATTGCCAGGATTTTAGGCCTGACGAGGGAAGCCGGGCAACTCCCGTTGGTCGAGCGGGCTAGGCGGTTGGCCGAGAAAGGCGGCCGAACGCACCGGCGCCAGCATAGACCGCCGCGTCGCCCAGTTCTTCCTCGATGCGGATGAGCTGGTTGTACTTGGCGAGCCGGTCGGAACGGGCCAGCGATCCGGTCTTGATCTGGCCGCAGTTGGTGGCGACCGCCAGATCGGCGATGGTCGAATCCTCGGTTTCGCCAGAGCGGTGCGACATGACCGCGGTGTAGCCGTTGCGGTTGGCAATGCTCACCGCGTCCAGCGTTTCGGACAGCGATCCGATCTGGTTGACCTTGACCAGCACCGAATTGGCGAGGCCCTTGGCGATGCCCATCTGCAGGCGCTTGGGGTTGGTCACGAACAGGTCGTCGCCAACGAGCTGGACCTTGTGGCCGATCTTGTCGGTCAGGGCTTTCCAGCCTTCGAAATCATCCTCGCCCATGCCGTCCTCGATCGAAATGATCGGATAGGCGGCGGCAAGATCGGCCAGGTAATCGGCCATCTGCACCGGGGAGAGCGACAGCCCTTCGCCGCTGATCTCGTACTTGCCGTTCTTGAAGAATTCGGTAGCGGCGCAATCGAGCGCGAGCTGGATTTCCGTCCCGGCCTTGAACCCGGCCTTTTCGACCGAAGCCATGATGAAATCGAGCGCCGCGCGGGTGCTCGACAGGTTCGGCGCAAAGCCGCCCTCATCGCCCACGGCGGTTGCCAGGCCCTTTTCATGGAGGCCCTTCTTCAGGGTGTGGAACACTTCCGCGCCCCAGCGCACCGCTTCGGCGAGCGTCGGCGCGCCAACCGGCATGACCATGAATTCCTGGAAGTCGATCGGATTGTCGGCATGTTCGCCGCCGTTGATGATGTTCATCATCGGCACCGGCAGGACATGCGCCGAAACCCCGCCGATATAGGAATAGAGCGGCAGGCCGCGCGCGTTCGCCGCCGCCTTGGCAATGGCGAGCGAAGTGCCGAGAATCGCGTTGGCGCCAAGGCGACCCTTGTTCTCCGTTCCGTCCAGCGCAATCATCGCCAGGTCGATGTCACGCTGGTCCTCGGCATCAATGCCAAGCAGGGTATCGCTGATCTCGGTGTTGACGGCGGTGACGGCCTTGAGCACGCCCTTGCCAAGGAACCGGCCCTTGTCGCCGTCGCGCAGTTCCACCGCCTCATGCGCGCCGGTCGAAGCGCCCGAGGGGACCGCCGCCCGGCCGAAGCTGCCATCCTCCAGCAGGACATCGACCTCAACCGTCGGATTGCCGCGGCTATCGAGGATTTCGCGAGCATGGATGTCAATGATCGAGGTCATGGCGGCGATGTCCCTTTTGTGCTGGATGACAGGCAATTTCAGCCGCGCTTTAGCAGCGGAACCTTGGCAGGCAAGTTGCAATGCAGCATAGTGGCAACTTGCATACGTAACGGAACGTCACCACATTCCCCAGGGCCCGACGATATGGGCGCAGAAAGGTCAGAGACGATGGCTAGCAAGTCCACCCCCACCTCCTCCGCCCCGGCCGCCAAGAAGGCTCCTGCAAGGAAGGCTCCCGCGAAGAAGGCCGCAGCTCCGAAAAAGGCTGCCGCTGCCGCCAACGGCTCTGACGCGAAGGCCAAGTTCAGCAAGGCGATCGAGGAAGCCCGTGCCGGTGCGCAGGCGCTGACCAAGGAAGCCCAGGCAAAGGCCGGTGCCTACAAGGAACAACTCGCCGTGCGCAGCAACGACTGGGTTGGCGAGGCCAAGGACATGGCCGGACAGGCAAAGGAACGCGCCTCCGAGCTTGCCAAGGATGGCAAGGCCCGGACCAGCGACGCGCTTTCCAGCCTCGGCAAGATCGTTGCGGACAATGCCGGTACGATCGATGAGAAGCTTGGCACCCGCTATGGCGACTATGCCCGCACCGCCGCGCGCTCGATGCAGGAAACTGCCGCCAAGATCGAGGCGAAGGACCTGGGCGAACTGGGCGACGACGCGAAGGAATTCGTCCGCAAGAGCCCGGGCCTGGCAATTGGCCTTGCCGCCGTTGCCGGCTTCCTGGTTTCGCGGCTGTTCAAGGGCGGCTCGTCGGACGATTGACGCGGCGCGCGCGACAGGCTTTTGTCCGCGGCGATGACCGACGACAGTGAATCCCCCATGACACCCTCTGCCGAGGATGCCGCCGCGCGTTCGCTGGTGGAGGATGTCCGCCAACTCGTCGACGATGGCCGCACCCTGCTTGAGGCTGAACTGGCCTATCAGAAGAGCCGCGCCGTCGTCGCCGGTGCAGGAATAAAGGACGTTGCCGGGTGGGGCGCTCTCGCCCTCGTCCTGGTGTTCTTCACGCTCATGGCCTTGGTCATGGGCCTGCTGCTGGCCTTGACGCCGCTGGTCGGCGCGTGGGGAGCCTTGGCGCTGACGGTGCTGGCGCTGCTGCTCTGCACGGCGGGGGCGGCATGGCTTGCCGTCAGTCGATGGAAACGCCTGTCGCGGTTGCTTGCGGACAAGGACGGCCAGCCATGAAAGCGCCGGATCGCCGCTTGATCGAGGATCGCGAAACGCGCCGGGCGGCGCGTGCGGTGTTCGACCACGGGGTGCGGCAGGTCAGGACGGATCTCGATGCGCGCAGCGTTCCGGGCAGGATCGTCGACACCGCAAAGGCAGAGGCGACCGATGCCCTCGCCACCGGGATCGCCGTCGCCCGCGAGAGCAAGGGCATCATCGCCACGGTCATGTCCGGCTTGCTGATCTGGGGCTTTCGCGCGCCGCTGCTCCGGCTGGCAAGGCGGCTGGTTTCCCACGATGAGCCAGCCGACGTTCAGGCAGATGATGGCAACGCGCTGCTGATCGAGACAGACACAACAGGAGTTTGAACTGCCGTGAGCGAAGCCGATGCCAAGCGTGAACGGATCAAGGCCAAGGTCGCGGCCTCGCAGGAACGGCTGACGCGCGATAGTGCCGCACTGCCCGTCGCCTCACGCCGCGCAAACCTGCCCGATGCCTATCCCCCGGAAGACTATCGCTCGCTGGCCGCTGAATATCCGCTGCTTACCGTTGCCGCGGGGATTGGCGCCGGATTGCTGATCGGGGCGCTTGTGCCCAAGCGTTTCGGCGGCAAGCTGGGCAAAAGGGCGCTGGCCATTGCCACGGTGGCGGGCGAACTGGGGCTGGCCTATGGCAAGCATGCCAGCAACGCCGCGCTCGAAGCCGGGCAGGAAGGCCTCGCCAAGGCGGGCGAAGCCAGTGCGCCGTTGCGCCGCAAGGCGGTGCGTATGGCCGGATCGGCGGGCGGGTCCGCGCGGAGCACCGGCCTGGCCGTCGCGCGCGAGGTGCTGAAGCTGGCGACCCGCATCCGCAAGTGACCTGCACCATCGTCTATCTTGCATGAAACGCACGACACGCTAAAGGGCCGCTTTCTCCCCTCCCGAGGACATCCATGAGCGACCAGAAACTGCACCTAGTGATGGGTGGGCGTGTTACCGACCCTCAGCATCTCGAATTCGTCGACCTCAACGCGCTCGACATCGTCGGCGTGTTCCCGGACTATGCCAGCGCCGAGGACGCGTGGCGTTCAGCCGCGCAGCGCACGGTTGACGATGCGGAAATGAAGTATGTGGTGGTCCACCTGCACCGCCTGCTCCAGCCGGATATGCTGAAGCGGTAGATCTTAGGGACGGTGCGGACGTGCGCTTCGACGGGCGCAGCCTGAGCGGAGCCTGAGCGGAGCCTGGGCTGGATACTGAACCTTTAAAGCCTCTCCCCAACGGGGTAGGGCCTTAAAGGTTCAATCCAATCAAGACAGACTCTAGCCGAGTCCGCCCACCTCCGGCTTGCCGAAGGCCACGCCCAGCCTTCGTCAAAAGTTCAGATGAACTCGATCCGGTCGACCACGTAGAACCGGTCACCCGAGGGCACCGTCACTTCGATTTCGTCTTCGACCCGGCGGCCGATCAGCGCCTTGCCCAGCGGCGAGTTGTAACTGATCCGGCCAACCTTGGCGTCCGCCTCATAGGGGCCGACGATCTGGTAGCGGACTGCCTTGTCATTATCGTCCAGCAGCGTCACCGTGGCGCCGAAGATAATCCGGTCGCCGGAAAGCGTTGCGGGGTCGATGATCTGCGAACGGCTGACCTTGTCCTCAAGATCGGCGATCGAGGCTTCGACCTGTCCCTGACGCTCCTTGGCGGCGTGGTATTCGGCGTTCTCCGAAAGATCGCCGTGGGCGCGTGCTTCCTCGATCGCATCGACGATCTTCGGCCGCTCCTCGCGCAGCGCCTTCAGCTCGACGATCAGCTTTTCATAGCCTTCCGCCAGCATCGGCAGCTTCTCGACACTTGCCATGTCCGTATTCATCCTCCGTGGCGCCCCCGCCCGCAGAGCGTTCAAACCACAGCCCCGTGCCGCTTTTGGCACAGGATCGGCCTGTCTCTGCTGTCGGGAAGACGCGTCAAATTTCAGCTATAATAGGCCTGCAGCGACTTTACTTCAAGTTTCGCGCCCTTGACTGCCGCAATTGCCTCCACCGTGGCCAGCGATGCCGCCGCCGTGGTGAAGTAGGCAACCCTGCCGGTCAGCGCCGAAGCGCGGATCGATTGCGAGTCCTTGAGGCTCTGCCATCCTTCGGTCGTATTGATGATCAGGGCCACTTCGCCGTCGATGATCTTGTCGACGATATGCGGGCGACCTTCGGCAACCTTGTTGACCCGTTCCACCGGAACCCCGGCGTTGGTCAGGAATTTGGCGGTTCCGCCGGTGGCGATCAGGGTGAAGCCCTGCTCGACCAGCTTTTGCGCGGCCGGCAGGATCACCGGCTTGTCGCTGTCCTTGACCGACATGAACACCACGCCCGCGGTTGGCAGGCGCATCCCCGCGCCAAGCTGGGCCTTGGCGAATGCTTGCGCGAAGGTGGTGTCGATCCCCATCACTTCGCCGGTCGACTTCATCTCGGGCGACAGCACCGGGTCGACTCCGGGGAACCGCGCGAAGGGGAACACCGCTTCCTTGACCGCCATGTAATCGAATTCGCGCTTGAACGGCGGGAAAGTCG
>JAGWUU010000180.1 GCA_028868335.1 Sphingomonadales bacterium
TTCGCCTCGCGCGCTTGGCGGCATCGGGCTTCATGGCGCCTACTCGTATAACGAGGCGATGTACCACGACTTCATCGGCCAGTGTTACGGTGGCCAGACGCCAGCAGACGGCTGCAACCAGCAGCCGCGCGTGGTCGGCGCCAACACCGTTTACAATGGCCAGGTCTATTCCAACCGCATCGCGCCCAAGGCCCCGAAACATTCGTGGCAGCTTGGCGCGAATTACGAAGCGGACCTGGGCGGCCTCACTGCCGGGATGACGGTCGATGTCAACCACACCTCCAGCTACAATTACACCGACACCCTGATCCCCGAGGCGGTGCAGCCCGGCTTCACCCGGCTCGATGGCTCAATCACGCTGGGCCGCAGCGATGACGGGTGGAAGATCGCGCTGATCGGCCGCAACCTGACGAACCAGTTCGTCGTAACCTCCGCCAACGAATTTCCGTTCACCGGAGGCAGCGGCACCGGCACGGCGGCGGGCATCAAGTCCGACCTCAACACCGTCGTCGAACGTCCCCGCGAGATTTCGGTGGAACTGACCTACAGGTTCTGACGGGACCGGGACGGGCCAACCGGCCCGTCCCTGGCCCTCACCGGGCGAACAGGCGCAGCGCGCCTTCGGGCACCTTCGGGAACCGCTGGCGCAAAGCCGGTTTGGAAATCTTGCCCGACAGGGTCCGCGGCAACGCCTCGCCCAGCAGGACCAGGTGCTTGGGCTGCTTGAATCGGGCCAGCGCCGGGCGACCAACCCGCTCGATCGCCTCGCACAATGCAGCGTGATCGCCGCCATTGGCCGCGACCAGCATCGGCACTTCGCCCCATTCGGCATCGGGTACGCCGATCACCGCATAGTCGGCCAGCCCCTCGACCCCGGCAAGCGCGTTCTCGATCTCGGCCGGATAGACGTTGATCCCGCCCGAGATGAGCATGTCCTTTGAGCGATCGACGATCCGCACGAAACCCTCGGCGTTCATCATCCCGAGATCGCCGGTGCGCAGCCAGCCATCAACGATGGTCTGCGCAGTGGCTTCGGGCTTGCGCCAATAGCCCTGCATGACGTGCGGACCCTTGACCAGGATCTCGCCGGTTTCGCCAAGGGGCACGGTGTTGAGATCGTGGTCGGCAATCCGGATCTCGGTGCCCATGATCGCGCGCCCGGCCCAGCCGATGTGGTGCATCGCATCCTCGCCGTGCATCGTCGCGACAAGGCCCGATGCTTCGGTCAGGCCATAGGACTGGATCAGCGAAATCCCCTTGCGGCGATAGGTTTCGATCAGGTCGAGGCTGACCGGCGCACCGCCGCATGCCGCCGAAATCATGCTGGAAATGTCGGTCCTGGCAAACTCCGGCGAACGTGCCAGCCGCTCCCAGACCACCGGCACGGTGGTCGCCGCGCTGACACGGTGGCGCTCGATCACGCCCAGATACCGGTCGATGTTGAAGTCGCTCTCCAGCACCATCGTTCCCCCGGCGTTGACCGTGAACTGGATGAAGCACGAGATCACCGCTCCGGTGAAAACCAGCGGCACCGCGACCATGATTGAATCGCGCCAGGTCAGCCCCTCGGCGATGTTCTTGGCCATGCCCGGATAGATCGCGCTGAGGTGCGTCAGCAGCGCCCCCTTCTGCTGCCCGGTGGTGCCGGAGGTATAGCAGATGAAAGCGGGATCGGTCGCGGCGATCTCCTCGGTCGGGACCGGACCATCGGCTATCACCAGATCGTCATAAGGCCGCGCATCGTTGCAATCGAGCGCATGAATCGCGAAGGACAGGCTGCGGCTGGCTGGCTCAAGCTGGGCAAGGTGCGCGGCCTCGGTCACGACCAGCCTGCACTCGGCGTCCTCGAGCAGGGGCAGCAGTTCCACGCCGGTAAGCCGGAAGTTGAGCGGCACGAAGATCGCACCCAGCTTCAGGGTGGCGATGATCAGCAACGGCAGTTCGATCCGGTTGGTCAGCAAGCCGCCGAGCCGGTCGCCCTTGCCCACGCCCGCCGCGCGCAGGCCGCGTGCCAGCGCATCGGAACGCTGGTCGAGCGCGCGCCAGCTCAGGCGGGTTTCGTTATGGATGATCGCCGGGTGGTCCGGTCGCCAGGTCGCCCAATAGCGGACCAGGGTTGCGATGTTCATGTCTTCTCCTCAAACCGCTTGCGCCTTCTCGCCGGGTGCGGGGCGCGTTCAGAATAGATCAGCCGAGCCAGTCCGCCCGGATTGCCGTCTCATCGGCACCAGCGCGTGGGGCAAGGTTTGGCGCGAAGGCCTGCCCATCGACCTTCACCGGGGTTCCCGTCAGCCGCAGCGTTCCGCCTTGGGCCATGTCGACCAAATAGAAGCTGTCGCGCGCCAGGAAGTGCGGGTCCTCGATCAGCGTGGGCAGACTGTGCGCTGGCCCGGCGGGAACGTCGGCGGCCTCGCACAGGGCCATCCAATCGGCAAAGTCGCGCGTCGCGAAAAGCGCTTCAAGCTTTGCGTGAACCTCATCGTCGACCGTGTTGACCTCACGGTCGGTTTGGTAGGCGCCGGCAAGGTCCGGCCGTTCCACGGTGGCACAGAAACGGTCCCAGAACCGGGGCATGATCGCCTGGAAGAACAGGCCGCGCCCGTCCCGCGTGCGATAGATCCACAGGCGCGCCCAGCCTGCCTGCCGCCCCTTCGCGCCATAGAAGCCGGGCCGCTCGAAGCATTGTTCGCGGTTGAGTTCGGCGTCGATCACGTCGGGCAGCCAGTTGACCGCGCAATCGGTCGCCGCCACTTCCAACCGGGTGCCTTCCCCGGTGGCCCGCGCCTTGATCAGCGCCGCCAGCGTACCCGTCGCGGCGTATAGACCCATGGCGTGCATCCCGATCGGATTCGCGTTGCTGGCCGCACGCTCCTCCTTGGTCAGAGCGTAGGGATTGGTGGCAAGCAATGCGGCGAAGGCATCGAAGCTGGGCGCATGCGAGCCCATCTCGGCATAGGGACCATAGCTGCCGAAGCCCGAGAGCGAGCAGAACACGATGGCTGGTCGGCGTTTGCGCAGGGCGTCATAGCCCAGCCCCAGCCGGTCCAAGACCCCGGCGCGCATGCCCTCGATCACCACGTCGGCCTTGTCGGCCAGAGCCAGGAACAGATCGCGCCCTTCGTCGGACTTGAGGTCGATCACGATGCTGCGCTTGCCACGGTTCCAGCGCAGGTGAAGCAGGCTTTCGCCCTGGGGCGAGCCCATCGCGGGCGAGCCCTGATAGCGCAGCCCATCGCCCGCGCCGGTTTCCACCTTGACCACGTCCGCGCCCATGTCGGCAAGATACCCGCCAAGACTCGACGGGCCGAGCGCCGCCACTTCCAGAACGCGGACTCCCTTCAGCAGATCGTATCCGCTCACGCCGCCACTTCCGCCATGGCCCGCGCCAGTTGCCGATGGAGGTGCTGGCATGGCGCCTCGCTGCGACCATAGAGGAAGTCACCCACCGGATAGGCATTGGCGTTGGCCTGGATCGTTTCCTCCATCGGGAAGTCCTCCTCGGTCGCGGCCTGCTGAAGGATCGCCCAGCTCTTGTCGATCTGGCCCGCGCGCTTTTCGTCGAGCAGTTCGGGATCGATCAGGAAGCGGATGTGGACGTGGCACTTGCCCGGGTCCTTGAGATCGGGCCAGACGTTCCAGAATTCATAGTGCGTCGGTGTCGGTATCATGCAGACGTTGGGAAAGATCACGAAGTTGCCCGAGCAATAACGTCCGTCCTCGGGCGTGTGGGTGCCTGCGCGAACCTTGTCGGACAGCTTCTTGTAGGCCGACCACGAACGCCCATGCCGCCCGAAATCCTCCCACAGCGATGCGTTTGTCTCGATCAGCTTGCCGACGCCGCGCGGGTGGAGGAACTGGGGATGGAGAACGTCGATCGCACCATCGACCACCAGCTTCCAGTTCATCGCGGCATCGATATGCTTTTCCATGTAGATCGTCGTCTGATCGACGTCGTAGGCGGCCAGCTTCCCATCGGCCGCGCCCAGGAAATCGGCAACGCTGCGTCCTTCCTGGCCAGAGAAGTCGGCCCAGACCATGCCGTGCCGTTCCTCGCTCTGGATGCGGAACAGGCTCTTGCAGCCGCGATCGACCTCGCCCAGGTGATCCTCGAACGGAACGCCGCGCAGTGCGCCGTCGCCGTCAAAGCTCCAGCCATGGTACGAGCAGACGAAGAACGGCTTTCTGCCTTTTTCGTCCAGTTCGACCTTGCCACCGCGATGGCGGCACATATTGCGGAACACCGCGACCTTGCCGCTCTTCTGGCGCACGATCAGCAATGGCGCCCCGAGGATGTCGCGTGTGACGAAGCTCCCCGGTTCGGCAAGTTCGGAACTCATCGCCACGATCAGCGGCTGATGGCGAAACACCTCAAGCTCGCGCTGCAAGTGCTCGGGGCTGGTGAAGTTGGAAACCGGGACGTTGAGCACCGCTTCGGCCTGATCGGTCGTTCCGTTCTGGATATGGGTGACGAGGCGATCATAGACGCCTTCCCTGACGCTGTTCATGCACCGGCTCTCCTGCTAGGGCGAAACAGGTCGCCCGACTGTTTACACTTTTCAAAATCTGTTAAGTACGGGAAGCAATGTCTGTCAATCCCAATATCGCCGTTCCGGCTCCGAAAGTGCGTGAGGGAACCCGGCAGCGCATCCTGCGCGGCGCGCGCGATTGCTTCCAGCGGCTGGGCATCGACAAGGCCACGATCGTCGACATTGCCGAAGCCGCCGCCTATTCGCGCCCGATCATCTACAAGCATTTCAGCGACAAGGCCGACATCGTCGACCAGGTCTGCCTTGAAGAGATGCAGGCGCTCCAGCTTGAGTTGAACAAGCGTATCGCCCGCGATGGCAGCTATGCCGACCAGTTGACCGATGCGATCTTTCAGGGCGTGGCCCTCGCTCGCGGCAACATCTACATCCAGCGCTTCATGGACGATCGCGAAGCCTGGGCGCGTTCGCAGTCCGAAGCGGGGATCGTCCATCGCTGGGTTCGCGAGCGCTGGGCGGCCTTCCTCGCCCGCGGGCAGCAACAGGGCATCCTCGCCGCGGACATCGACATCGGTGAATGTGTCACCTGGATTTCGATGGTCCAATCGCTGCTCCTCCTGCGTTATGCCGCAGAGCCGGTCGACGATCGGGAAATGCGCCGTTTCGTCGAACGCTTCGTGGTCAGGCCGCTGCTGACCCGCGGCTGATGAAATCGGCGACTCTCTCGCCGACCATGATCGCCGTGGCATTCGTGTTGGCGCGTGGGAGCAGCGGGATCACCGAGGCGTCGGCAATCCGCATGCCCTGAACGCCGTTGAGCTGCAGTCGCGGCGAAACCACTGCCTCGGCGTCGCCGCCCATCCGGCAAGTGCCGACCGGGTGATAGGACAGGCTGGTGTTGCGACGGACGTGGACATCCCATCCCGCATCGTCCTGCGGGATCGGTGCCGGGTTGCGATCCCCCAGCACGAACTGCGCCAGCGCAGGGGCGTCATAGATGCGTTCGATCAGCTTGCAGGCCGCGATCAGGGTCTGCACATCGCGCGGATCGCCGATCAGTTCGTGGCGGATCGCGGGAAGATCGCGCGGGTCGGGTCCGGCAAGCAGGACCTGACCGCGACTGTAGGGATTGCCCACCGATGCGCCGATGGTGATCACCGGCTCCCTGGGCATCTTCGCCGCGGCAGCGCTGAGCAGCTCGGGACCAAGATCGTAACCGACGGGGTAGAAATGCAGTTGCACGTCCGGCTCGGCCAGGTCGAGGCGGGTGCGGGCCAGCGCCATCGCCTGAACGGCCGGCGTCGCCATCGGCCCCTTGCCGCGCAGCAGATAGGCCAGCAGCGACCCCGCTATCTGCCACGGCCTCATCCGGCTGTTGTAGGTATCGACCGAAACGAACTTGTTGATGCTGACCGTAGGATGTTCCTGAAGGTTCCGCCCCACGTCGCGCCGGTCCGCGACGACCGGCAGGCCCCATCCGCGCAGTTGCTCCGCCGGGCCAATGCCTGAGCGCATGAGCAGCGCGGGCGTCCCGATCGCCCCGGCTGACACGATCACCTCGCGGTCAAAGGCGAAGGTGCGCAATTCGCCGTGTACCCGTGCCTCGACGGCGACAGCGCGCGTGCCGTCGAACCTGATCCGCTCAACGGTCGCGCCGGTGACGATCCGCAGATTGGGACGCCGGGCCGCTTCCTTCAGAAAGGCCGCCGCCGTGCTGCTGCGCTTCGATCGGCGCTGCGTGGTGAGCGAGAGGAAGGCCCCATCGGCCTTGCCATCGCAATATTCCTCCAGCGCCGGGATGCCCGCTTGCGCGCAGGCCTCGACGAACCGGGGCGACAGCGGATGCGGATCGGCCATCGGCTCGACCCCCAGCGGTCCGTGAGTGCCGTGGAACTGGCTCGGCTCCCCGGCATAACCCTCGGAGCGCAGGAAGAACGGCAGGCATTCATCGAACGACCAACCCGAACACCCGGCATCGACCCAGCGCTGGTGATCCGCCCGCGTGCCGCGAATATAGACAAGCCCGTTGATGCTGCTGCTGCCGCCAAGCATCTTGCCCGCCGACCACATGAAGCGCC
>JAGWUU010000181.1 GCA_028868335.1 Sphingomonadales bacterium
AGCTTGTACTGCTTGGTCCAGCGATCGACCTGGCGGCCGAAGTAATTGCCCGGCTTGCCGAAATCGCCAAGCCCCGCCGCCTCGACATCGACCGAGTGCAACTGCGCCAGGGTGTCGATCATCGCGAAATAGGTGGCGCGGCGGTATTCGGGCGCGTCATCGGGCATGGCGCCGTTCCAGATCGTGCGGCCATCGACCATGCCCATGACATAGAACCACGAACCGACCACGCTGTCATCGGTGCACAGGCCATATTGCCTCGCGGCGGGGAAGCCCGCCTTGTTGAGCGCGTTCTGCACCTTGTATTCGCGGTCGACCGCATGGGCGCTGGGCAGCAGGGGGCCGAACGGCTTGCGGCGCAGGACATAGTTCCCGCTCCCGGCCTCGATCTTGTAGGTCGGGTTCGATTGCCCGCCCTTGAACTTGGTCAGGTGCAGCGGACCCTTGAAGCCATTGACATTGGCTTCCATCCAGGTCGCCAGCTTGCCCTCGTCCAGCTTGTCAGCCCCTTCGGGCTCGACGGTGCCGACAAAGGCTTCGTCCGCGTTGATCGCTTCGCTCATGGCCTGGTCCTTACTGATCGAACACGATGACCGAGCGCGCCGAATGGCCCGCCTTCATCTTGTCGAACCCCTCGTTGATCTGCTCCAGCGGAATGCGCTCGGCAATGATCGTGTCGAGATCCAGCAGCCCGCGCATATAGAAATCGACCAGGCGCGGCATATCGACCGGGAAGCGGTTCATCCCCATGATCGCGCCCTGCAGTTTCTTGCCCGAAAGCAGGTCCATCGCCGAAAGCCCGACCGAATGGGTCAGCGGCATCATGCCCAGGATCGTCGCGGTGCCGCCGCGGCGCAGCGCCTTGACCGCGAGTTCGCCCGAGGCCGGACGGCCGACTGCCTCGATCGCGTGGTCGACCCCGCCCTTGGTCAGTTCCTGAATCTGCGCGGCGGCATCGGGGGCGAGGGCGTCCACTACGTCGGTCGCGCCGAGCTTCTTCGCCAGCTCGCGTTTTTCGGGCATCGGATCGGCGGCGATGATCCGCCCCGCTCCGGCGATCTTGGCGGCGTTGACCGCGGCCAGCCCCACGCCGCCGCAGCCGACCACGGCGACAGTCTCGCCCGGCGTCACCTTGCAGGCGTTGAAGATCGTGCCCGCACCAGTGGTCACCGCGCAGCCGATCACCGAGGCGCGGTCGAGCGGCATTTCGGGATCGATCGCGGTGCAGGCGTGTTCGTGGACCAGCATCTGTTCGGCAAAGGCGGAAAGGTTGAGCATCTGGTTGACCGGCGATCCATCGTCGGACCGGGTCAGGCGCGGATCGGCGCCGGGCGCGCGGCGAGTTTCCGCGCCAAGGCACAGCGCCATGCGCCCGGTAACGCAGAACTCGCAGTGTCCGCAGAACGCAGAAAGGCAGGTGACGACGGCATCGCCGACCTTGACCGTGCGGACCTCGCTGCCGACCGCCTCGACGATCCCCGCAGCCTCGTGGCCGGGCACAGCGGGCAGCGGGTGGGGATAAGTGCCTTCGATGAAATGAAGGTCGGAGTGGCACAGGCCGCAGGCCACCGTGCGGATCAGAACCTCATGCGGTCCGGGTTTCGAAATCGCCAGGTCCCAGATTTCGAGTGGCCGATTGGGGGCGACCAGAACTGCGGCTTTCATCTGTCTAACTCCATGTCGTCATCCCCGCGAACGCGAGGACCGCTGGCCGGATCAAACCGGCGCAGCGTCCAAAGGCCAGCGGTCCCGGGTCAAGCCCGGGACGTCGCCGGTTTTACCGCGAAACCCCGATGTCGCCCGAGCTGGGTCCGGCATCGGGCTGCGGCGCGTACTTGCCCATTTCGAGCCGCGCGATCGAGCGGTTGTGAACCTCGTCCGGGCCATCGGCGAGGCGCAGGGTGCGGATCCCGGCATAGGACTTGGCGAGGCCGAAGTCCTCGGACACGCCGCCGCCGCCGTGGGCCTGGATCGCATCGTCGATGATCGACAGCGCCATGCGCGGCGCCTTGACCTTGATCATCGCGATTTCGGCCTGCGCCGCCTTGTTGCCGACCTTGTCCATCATGTCGGCGGCCTTGAGGCACAGAAGGCGCGAGCATTCGATCTCGATCCGCGCTTCGGCGATGCGCTGTTCCCACACCGAGTGGGAACTGATCGGCTTGCCAAAGGCGATGCGACTGTCGAGCCGCTTGACCATCTTGGCCAGCGCCTCTTCGGCCACCCCGATCGTGCGCATGCAGTGGTGGATGCGGCCCGGCCCGAGTCGGCCCTGCGCGATCTCGAACCCGCGGCCTTCGCCCAGCAGCATGTTGGTGGCGGGGATGCGCACGTTGTTGAGCTTGATCTCCATGTGCCCGTGCGGCGCATCGTCATAGCCGAACACCGGGAGATGGCGGACGATCTCGACGCCGGGCGCGTCGAGTTCCATCAGTACCATCGATTGCTGGGCGTGCTTCTTCGCCTCGAAGTCGGTCTTGCCCATGACGATCGCGATCTTGCAGCGCGGATCGCCCGCACCTGACGACCACCACTTGGTGCCGTTGATCACGTATTCGTCGCCTTCGCGGCGGATCGAGCATTCGATGTTGGTCGCGTCCGACGAGGCCACCGCCGGTTCGGTCATCAGGAAGGCTGAGCGGATTTCGCCGTTCATCAGCGGGGCCAGCCACCGGTCCTTCTGATCGCGGGTGCCATAACGGTGCAGCACTTCCATGTTGCCGGTATCGGGCGCCGAGCAGTTGAACACCTCGGAGGCCCAGCCGATCCGGCCCATCTCCTCGGCGCAGAGCGCATATTCGAGGTTGGTGAGGCCAGGGCCGTCGAACGCGAAGCTGTCATCGACATGGGCGCGGCCCGACTGGGGCGGCATGAACAGGTTCCAGATCCCCTGCGCCTTGGCACGGGCCTTCTCTTCCTCGATCACCGGAAGCACCTTCCAGCGCTCGCCCTGTTCGTCCTGCTTCTTGTAGTCGCCCTGACGGGGACGGACGTGATGCTCGATGAACTGGCGTACGCGGTCGCGCCAATAGACCTGCCGCTCTGTGGGGTCGAAATCCATGAGGTGTTCCTTTCCTTATACTGTCGAGTCTCGCTGGCCTCCCTGCCACTTCGCCGGGGCTGCGCCAAGGGGATTTAAGCGATCGGTTAAGGGTGCATCCCTTCGGCATCGGGGTTGATCCGCGCGGCGGCCAGCGCGGCAAGCCGGGCCTCGTGATCGGCGCGGGTAATAGGAAAGTGGCGCAGGACCATCGCGATCAGCACGGCGAGCACGGTGACCACGCCAACGTAGGTCATCGCCAAACGGTCGACCACGGCGGGATCGACCGCGCCGGGCCTGGCCTTGTCGGGCAGGCCCGACAGCGCGATGAGCTGGCCGGTGACAAAGATGCCAAGACCGGTCGCGCATTTCTGCATGAAGAAGTTACCGGCAAAGAACACGCCTTCGGCGCGCCGTCCGGTCTGTTCCTCGGACGCCTCGACCACGTCGGCCATCATCGAGCTGGCCGAGATCATCGCCGCGACTGAAAAGATGTTGCAGACGAAGAAGAATGCAAAGATGCCCCAGGTCGATGCGGGGGTGCCTTCGGTCGGCCACCAGCCCGCCGCGCGCAGCAGGAACGGGATCACCCAGAACACCATGCCCAGCACCGCCGTCACCACGGCCGTATCGCGCTTGCCCCAGCGGCTGTGCCATCCGGGCATCAGGAAGAAGCAGGCGACCACGCTGAGGAACAGCACCACCGGGTAAACCGTCAGATCGCCGGGCGTGAAGCGCCAGATGAAGAGGTAGAGGTAGTTGCTCATCGAAAAGGTGATGCCCTGGCTGGCATAGGCAAGCCCGCCGCCAACCAGCAGGATCAGGAAGGCGCGGTGCGAAAAACATTCGCGCAGCTCGGCAAAGGCCGTGCCGAGGCGAAAGGGATTCTTGTTGGGGGGCGGACGGACCGCGACGTAGCGGTGCTGCGCCAGGGCCGAAACCAGCACCGCGACGACCATCATCACCGCGCCGCAGATGCCGAAATTGCGATAGCCCGAAGGCGACAGCATTCCGCCGCGCAGGAACCAGGCATAGGCCAGAAAGGCGATGAACAGTCCGCCGCCCCAGCCGAACAGGTAGCGATAGCGCATCAGCGTGGTACGCTCGTCGTAGTCGCGGGTCAGCTCGGGCACCAGCGCGACCGAGGGCACCTCGCAGCACGAAACCAGCACCCGCACCGCCACGGCCAGTCCAACCAGCCCCCAGAAGCCCGGTGCCACGGTTTGCGACCACAGCACGGACCAGACGATGCCGAGCGGGACCGGGGCGAGATAAAGCCACGGCAGCCGTTTGCCCCAGTTGGTCACCGTGCGGTCGGACAGATAGCCGACCAGCGGATCGATCACCCCGTCGATCACCAGCGCGACCATCAGCGCCAGGCTGACCAGCCGCGCGTCCATGCCCAGCACCTGGTTGCAGTAGAGCAGCAGGAAGGTCGAAAAGCCGTTGTCCTTCACGCCATAGGCGACCGAGCCCAGACCGTGGAAGAAGACCAGGCGACGCGGCAGCTTGCCCTGTATCGCCGGAACCGCGACAACGCTCACTGGGCGGACGCCGATTTTGCTCCCTCAGCCATGGCTTCCAGCGTATCGAACAGCCCCGGCGCCTCCGGGTCCCAACTGTGGCGCGGCCCCACGGTGATCCCGCCATCGACGATCAGCGATGCCCCGGTCATGAACCCTGC
Organism: Sphingomonadales bacterium; assembly: GCA_028868335.1. Lineage (GTDB taxonomy): Bacteria > Pseudomonadota > Alphaproteobacteria > Sphingomonadales > Sphingomonadaceae > Novosphingobium. Next base: position 4,725 of record JAGWUU010000181.1, read on the forward strand.
CGCCTCGCTGGCGAGGAAAGCGACGGCGTTGGCGATGTCGTCGGGCATGCCGCTGCGCGCTACCGGCTGGGCGGCGCTCGACATCTGGAGGATCACCGCCTTGGCCTGGTCGACCATCTCCGCTGGCACCTCAAGGCTGGCGGTGAAGATATTGGTGTTGATGAAGCCGGGCTGCACCGCGTTCACCCGGATGCCGTACTGCGCCAGATCGGTCGCCGCGCACTTGGTCAGGTGCAGCACCCCGGCCTTGGCCACAGCATAGGCGGTGGGCGAATAGCCCGGACCGACCGCCGCGATGCTGCTGGTGTTGACGATGCTCGCGCCCTTGCGGTGCTTCATGTGCGGCGCCGCATAGCGGATGCCCATCGCCACCGATCGCAGCAACAGGTCCATGGTGCGGTCCCATCCCGCCGCGTCGATCTCGTCGATCGCCGCGCGCTCACCGCCGGCGCCGGCGTTGTTGAACACCACGTCGATCCCGCCGCAGGTTCCGGCGGCGTGATCCATCAGCGCCTTGATCTGGGCCACGTCGCACACGTCACAGGCGACCGGGATGATGTTCTCGCCCTCACGCGCGACCGCTTCGGCTCCCGCAAGATTGAGGTCGGCGGCAAAGACGGTCGCCCCTTCGCGCGCGAACAGCAGTGTCGCGGCGCGCCCTATGCCCGATGCCGCGCCGGTAATCACGACGTTCTTTCCAGCGAATCGCATAGTCTCTCCTCTCGTTCCGTTTTGCCCAGCAACTTAAGCGGGCGGTGGGCCCGGTCAACGCCCATCACGTTGACGCTACGGCAAGCATGGTCTGGCCCAAGGCCCGGAAATCTGCGCTTGCACGGTGGGGCCGACTCACTTTAACCTTGCGATTAAGAGAGGAGTCATCCCGCCATGTCCGACCTTGAAAAATTCCGCCAGGAAGCGCGCGCCTGGCTTGAAGCAAACTGCCCGCCCGAAATGCGCGAACCCGCCCGTGACGAGGATGACATCTGCTGGGGCGGACGCAATTTCGAGTTCAAAAGCGATGCGCAGAAAACCTGGCTCGAACGCTGCGCGGCCAAGGGCTATACCGTGCCGGACTGGCCCAAGCCCTATGGCGGCGCGGGCCTGAGCGCGGCCGAGGCCAAGGTCTGGCGTGAGGAAATGGCCCGCATCAATGCCCGCCCGCCGCTTTCATCGTTCGGCATCTGGATGCTCGGCCCGGCGCTGCTCAAGTTCGGGACCGAGGAACAGAAGGTCCACTATCTCGGCCAGATCGCGCGTGGCGAGATCCGCTGGTGCCAGGGCTATTCCGAGCCAGGCTCGGGATCGGATCTGGTCAGCTTGCAGACCTTCGGGGACGACAAGGGCGACCACTGGGTTGTCAACGGCTCGAAGATCTGGACCTCGTACGCCAACAAGGCCGACTGGATCTTCTGCCTCGTCCGTACGGACAAGGCCAACAAGTATCAGGGCATCTCGTTCCTGCTGTTCGACATGACCAGCCCCGGCGTATCGACCAAGCCGATCCTGCTGATCAGCGGCAATTCGCCATTCTGCGAAACTTTCTTCGATAACGTCTCGGTCCCCAAGGACCAGATCGTCGGCGAGCTGAACCGCGGCTGGGACGTGGCCAAGTACCTGCTCGGCCATGAGCGCGAGATGATCTCGGCCACCGGCGGGGGCGATCGCGCAGGATCGCTGGGCGCCTCGCTCAGCCGTGCGGCCGGGCTCGAGGATCCGGTTCTGCGTGCCGACCTGGCGCTGTTCGATGTCGATGCCCTGGCCTTCACCGCGATGAGCGAGAAGTTCATGGACGAGGTCAAGGTCGGCCGC
>JAGWUU010000182.1 GCA_028868335.1 Sphingomonadales bacterium
CTTGCAACTGCGTCTGCCAGACGGCACCACCCGTACGATCCACGCGGGCGAGACCCGCCTCGCCTGATACCAAAGGAAGCCGACCATGCTGCTCGCGGTCGACAATGGCAATACCAACGTCAAGTTCGCGCTGGTCGACGAACAGGGAGCGATCGTCCAGCGCTGGCGCATCGCTACCGATACCCGCCGCACGGCCGACGAATATGCCGTCTGGCTCGATCAACTCCTGCGCATGGAAGGCTACGCGCGCAGTGACGTGACGGCCGTGGTGATTGCCTCTGTGGTCCCGCGCGCCCTGCACAACCTGCAAGAACTGGCTGAGAAGTACTTCGCGACCCAAGCCTTGATTGGCGGCCGTGCTCCGGTGGAGTGGGGCATCGCTCTCAAGGTTGATGAGCCGCGCGCGCTGGGTGCGGACCGTGCGGTGAATGCCATAGCTGCGCAGGCGCTTGAAGCGGGCGACAAGATCGTGATCAGCTTCGGTACGGCGACCACCTTCGACCATATCGGTGCCGATGGCGCTTACCTAGGCGGGTCGATCGCTACCGGGGTCAGCCTGTCGCTTGATGCGCTCTACAACGCGGCGGCGATGCTGCCGCGTATTGCTGTCGAGCCGCCGCCCAATATCAGCGTCATCGGGCGTGATACGGTCAGCCAGATGCAGATCGGGATCTATTGGGGCTACGTCTCGATGATCGAGGGGATGATCGGACGGATGAAGGCCGAGATTGGCCGACCGGTCAAGGTGATCGCCACCGGCGGACTGGCTCCGCTGTTCCATGCCCATGCTGACCTGTTCGACCGGGTTGAGCCGGACCTGACACTGCGCGGCATTGCCTTGCTCTATGCCAGCAGGGACGGCGCATGACTCCGGGCGACGAGCTGCTGTTCTGCACGCTCGGCGGATCGGGCGAGATTGGCATGAACGTCAATCTCTACGGTTGCCAGGGCAAGTGGCTGATGGTCGATCTGGGGATGACCTTCGGGATGAACGAATATCCCGGCGTTGAACTGGTATTCGCCGATCTTGAGTTCATCGAGGAGCAGCGCAAGGACCTGCTCGGCATTGTCCTGACCCACGCGCACGAGGACCACATCGGCGCAGTGCCTTATTTCGCGAAGGAGCTGGGTGTCCCGCTCTATGCCACCCCGTTCACAGCCAAGCTGGTGGCGGCCAAGCTGGAAGAGGCGGGCATTGCGGGTGAGATCGAACTCAATGTGATCGATCATCTTGACCGCTTCGATCTCGGTCCGTTCGGAATCCGCTACATCCCGCTGGCGCACTCGATTGCCGAGGGCAACGGGCTGCTGATCGACACGCCGTACGGACGGATATTCCACACTGGCGACTGGAAGCTCGATGATCGGCCGCTGATCGGCCAACCGACCACGACCGAGGAACTGACCGCGATCGGTGACGGGGGAATCCTCGCGCTGGTGTGTGATTCGACCAACGTGTTCAACCCGCAGGCATCCGGGTCTGAAGGTGCGGTGCGCGATGGCCTTATCGAGGAAGTACGGCGTCATGCGGGAAAGCGCGTGTTGGTCACCACCTTCGCCTCAAATGTCGCGCGGCTGCAGACGCTGGGCGATGTTGCGCGTGCTTCCAGGCGGCGGTTGTGCATTGCCGGGCGTTCGCTCGACAGGATCATCCGAAGCGCAGAGGCTTGCGGTTATCTACGGGATTTGCCCGATATTGTCGATTTCGAAACGGCGATGGGGCTTCCCCGAGGAGAAGTGCTGGTGGTTGCCACAGGCGGGCAGGGGGAGCCGCGTGCCGCGCTCGCCCGGATTGCCGAGGATACCCATCCGATCGCTCTTGAATCGGGAGACGTCGTGTTGTTCTCCAGCCGCCAGATACCCGGAAACGAGATCGCGATCGGCCGTATCCAGAACCGTCTGGCTGCGCGCGACATAACCATCGTCACCGATCGGCAGAGGCATATCCACGTTTCGGGCCATCCCGGCCGTCCGGAACTTGAAGCGCTCTACGGATGGTTGCGTCCGCAGATCCTGGTGCCAGTCCATGGCGAGGTGCGGCACATGCACGAACAGGCGCGTCTTGGCCGTGCTTGCGGCGTGCCCAAGGCGATCACGCAGGAGAATGGCGATCTTGTCCGTCTCGCGCCGGGCAAGCCCGGCAAGATCGCCGAGGTTCGCGCCGGACGGCTGGTGCTCGACGGCGACATCATCACCGCTGCCGATGGCGAAGCCCAGGTCATACGACGGCGCCTTGCACACAATGGTCTGGTGATCGTCGTACTTGGCGGCAAGGGAAAGGTTCACGTCGAAGCGATCGGGTTGCCGCTGGACGAGGACATGAACGAATTTCTCGACGAGGCGCGTGAGGACGTTGCCGCGGCGCTGGCCAAGCTCAAGGGCGGGCAGCGGCATGACAGGGATACGGTGAGCGAGGCGGCGCGGCTCGCGGCGCGCCGGGCAGCACAACGCTGGTCCGGCAAGAAGCCGCAGGTTCGTGTTATCCTGCCGGAGGTATAATACGATGAGATGGACGTCGATCGTCGCGATCTTTTTGCTGTTCTGGGTGCTGGCCGCGTTTCTGGTCCTGCCCTTTGGTGTGCGCACGCACGACGAGGCGGGGCTATCGAAGGTCCCGGGTCAGGCGGAGAGCGCGCCAGCCGAATTCAATCCCAAACGCATTGCCAAGCGCGCTACTGTGCTGGCGCTTGTGTTGTTCGGGCTTTTCTACCTGAACTACGTCTATGGCTGGGTCAGCATCGACGCTTTCGATCTCTACCCCGGCTCCGAAGGTTAGTTTCGGAATCGTTCGATGGATTGGGCGAGCGCGACGTAGAGCTTGCCCATGTCCGAGGACAGCAGCGTCACGCCCAGGGCATGGCCATCGCGGGTTGAAAGCAACTGCCGCAGCATTGCCTCGAAATCGTGGATGTAGCGGCTGACGTTGTCGCGGAATGAATGGTCGTCCTGATAAAGCTGGGCGACCGCCTTGGCGTCAGGAGTTTCCAGCAGCTTGACCGCACGGCGCGTGAAAATGCCGCGATCACCTTTGAGATATGCAGCCCAAGCGGTGTCCGAAACGTCCACATCCATGGCGCGGGCAATGTCGATCGCGTTGGAGTTGAGCGACTCAGTAATCAGCGCAACACGGCGGGCGAAGTCGTTGTCGACCTGCTCTTCGGCGCGACTGCGCGCGTGGGAGACGCGCCGCTCCAGGTTTCCGGCAAGCTCGTTGACCTTGGCCAACTGATCGCGCAACTGAACCGCCGCCTCCCGGCTGACCCCGGCCGCGTGGGTCGCCGCCAGTTCGAGCTGTCCCGCAACTTCTTCTGCGCGGGCGCGCATGGCCTTGTCGATCGCAGCGCCGCTTTCATCACCAAGCCGGGTGGCCAGATCGGTGACGGATTTCGCGCTCATCGTTTCAATGCCGGCAACTGCGTCACGCGCGGCGACATTGAGGCGATCGATTGCGCTGGCCAGCTCTCCCTGGGCATGGTCGGCGATCAGCGCGCTCTTTGCGCTTACAGCCTCGATGCCGCCACGAATCTGCTCGAGCGCGGCAAGATGGTTTTCAGCATTGGCGTCGAATCCCGCGTGGAATGCGTCCATCTTCGCCACGGTCGCTGACAGATTGTGGTCGCTTGCCAGCACGTACTCGGACAGGCTGGCACCGTGCCCGGCGGCGTCTTCGGCGAGTCCCTTCAGCGCAGCGGTTCGGCTCTCGAGCTCCGTCAGGCGTGCCTCGCCGCTGGCGATCGCAGCGGGCAGGTCGCGCTCGCTGTGCTCGACGCTGGCGCGGATCAGTTCGAGCAGGCGGACACTGCCGTCCGTCAGGCCCGAGATTGCGCCGTCCGTCCCGGCGAGTGCCTCGCGGCTGGCGGTCAACCGTTCGGCCAAGGTGGCAAGGCTTTGCGCAAGGGTGGCTTCCGCGCTGCTGCCATGATCCGCGATGTCATTCATTCGCGCGGCGAAGTGGTCGAGCTGTTCGCTCATGCTCGCGGCCTGGGCTACCATGGCTTGCGCGTGTTCGGCGTGAGCATTGTGCCGAACGGCTATTTCGCTGTCGAGAGTAGCGAGACGGTCAGCGAGGCGGGACGAGAATTCGGCGTGGCGCTCATCGAAGTCCGCATGGCGCTTGTCGACTTCCTTGACGAACAGGCGATCGCGCTCGGTCATGCGTGCATCGAGTTCGTCAGCTTCCGCGGCAAGTGTCGTAAGGCGCTTGCGGGCAGATTCCATCGCCTGCTGGTCGATTTCCTCGACCATGACGATGGCCTGGCGCAGGTCTTCTTCAAGCTTGGCGATGGCAGCGCGCCATGATTCGAGCGCCGTGCTTTCGCCTTCGCGCATCGACCGTGTGATCGCCGCGCTCTCATCACGAACGGCGGAAAGGCGGGCGCGGAGCGATGAGAGGCTTTCGGCCTCATGCCCGTCAAGCTGGGAGCGAACCGCTTCAAGTTCGTCGCTCATCGTCTTGGCGCGGGTGCGTACTGCGGCGAGTGACTCTACCTCGTGATTGTCAAGCTGGGCGCGGAACTCCTCTCCCTTGCTTGCAAGCGTGGCGAAGCGTTCGTTTGCAATCATGTCGAGCTGATCGCTTTGCCGGGTGAATTCCGTGAGCGCCTGGTCGACGAGATCGCGCAGGCTGCGGACCTGGCGTTCGCTGGCCTGTCCGAATTCGTTGAGGCGGTTGAACCCCTGGACCATTTCCTCAAGCTGGCTTTTGGCGGTGCGACCTGCGGCGGCAATATTGTTCGTCACATCCTTGGCCGAGCTTGCGATCACGGGAAGCTGGCCACGCAGCTTCTCCATGTTTTCCAACGCGGCCGCGCTCACCGTGCCGATGGTGTCGAGCCGCGAACCGTTGTCCTGGATCAGGCTCGCGAGTTGTTCGGAATGGAGCGAAAGTCGTTCGGTTGCCATGCGGCCCAGCGAGTCGAGGTCGCGCGACTGCGAGGTGAGAAATTCGCGCGCCAGGCTGAGTTCGCTGTTAATCGTGGTAAGCCGTTGCTCAAGCCGCGCGGATTCGTCGCCAAGCTGACGCGCCGCCGCGCCAAAACGGTCCGCCTCGCGCCGACTGTTGCGCATGGCGACGAGCCAGGCGACGCCGACCAGCAAAACCGGAATCGACCAGTCACGAATCCAGCCGAGCCACAGGTCCGGCGTCCCGCCTGTCGACATTGCGGCCTGGTTGACGAACAGGAACAGCGCTGACCACGCCAGCACCGATCCGATCGCGAAAACGGACCCGGCGACGATCCACGGACTACGCTTTGGAGGGGCGGGTTCATCCTCCCAGGCAACGTCTTCGGCGGCAAGGACAAGTTCGTCCTGGCTGTCAGGCTGCTGCTCGGCCGGTACACCTTCCGGTGCGCCAGCATCGATGGCGACAATGCGCGATCCCCCGGTCATGAATCGAGTTTACCATGTTGGCGCCCGCTTTAAACCCCAGTTTAACGCATTCGCGCTATTGCCCGTAACCATGGCATATGAAGCAGGAGCACTCGACGCGACTTTGGCTGCCGCGGCAGGCGAGGACGCACAACTTTTTTCCGAGCTTCGCCAAGCATTTATCGAGAGTCTTGGCAACCAGGTCGATCTGCTTCGCCGTGCCCGGTGCGATGGAAACTGGCAGATTGCGGCATTGCGCCTGAAGGGTCTGGCGGCCAGTTTTCACGCCGAACCGTTGCTTGCCCTCGCCGAGGAGGCTCTTGACGCGGCCCCCGGCGAACCCACCGTGGTTCGACGCATCCAGGCTTTTCTTGACGATTTTGCAATGGGTTGAAGCCGCATTTGACGGCAAGCGACCCGTATTGCTTGGAACTCCCCTGACAGTCGACTAGAACGCGCGCCGGGTCGCATATGCGCGGAGAACGACGCTGCGGGTTGCATTGCTGACAATGCTGGAAATGGCCGACGCGACGACGCCGCGGGCGTTTCTGCGCATCGGCGGAACGACGGTCGCGCAGCAGCAACTCGGGCTTGCGCTGGCACTCGGATGCCAACGTGTAGTTTGCGTTGCTCACGGCTTGCGCGCGCCGCTGATTGCGCTTCAGCACGAGGCTGAGCGTGCGGGAGTGCAGTTCCACGTCATTGCCGGTCCGCGGCCGTTGCTTGGCCTTGTCACCGCGCAGGATGAAGTTTTGGCGTTTGGGGACGGCCTCTTCGCCTCGCGCCGGGAGGCGGTGGAACTGCTCGAACAAGGGCAGGCGGTCCTGGTCCAGCCAATCGAGCAGGGGCTTGCCGGCGGGTTTGAACGTATCGACATCAATCATGCTGCCGCTGCGGCAATGCGCATTCCAGGGCGGCTGGTTGACCAACTCGCGGAACTGCCCACCGATTGCGACGCAGCTTCGGCCTTGCAGCGCATCGCGCTGCAAGGTGGTGTGCGACAGCGCTCCATTCCGTCCGTGGCGGACGGGCATCTGTTCTGGACGCTGGTGCGCAGCGACGATGAAGCCCACGCCATCGAGCCGCGATGGATCCGGCAGCGCACGCGCGACGATG
>JAGWUU010000183.1 GCA_028868335.1 Sphingomonadales bacterium
ATCGGTGGGATCCTGGAAACCGGCCTTGGAAATCTCCACGATGCCAACGATTTCGACCCCGATGTTGGAGTGATAGAAGAAGGCCTGGTCACCAACCTGCATGGCCCGCAGGTGCAGCCTTGCGGTGTAGTTGCGCACCCCGTCCCAGGTGCCCTCGCCTTCGGCCAGAAGATCGTCCCAGCCATAGACATCGGGTTCCGATTTCATCAGCCAATAGGATTTGATTTTGGTCATGCCAGAACTCACCTAAGAGGATATGGCGCGCCCTTGCCCCAGATTTCAGAAAGCGTCCACCGATGTCTAATGCCGAAATCCCGGTCCTGTCGATGAGCCTGCCCAAGGCGCAATTTGCCCGCGAGATCGGCGACAGTTTCCGCACGTTCGGCTTCGCGATGGTCAGGGATTTTCCGATCGATCGCACCCTGATCGACCGGGCGATGGAAATGTCGAAGGCGTTCTTCGCGCTGCCCGAGGCGGAAAAGCGCAAGTACCACGATGCCGCGATTGCCGGCGCGCGCGGCTATACCCCCTTCGGTACCGAAATCGCCAAGGACGCCAGGGCCCACGATCTCAAGGAATTCTGGCACATCGGCCGCGATCTGCCGCCAGAAAGCCCGCTTGCCGATGCATCGATGCCGCCCAACGTCTGGCCCGCGCGTCCCGAGGGGTTCGAGGGGGTGTTTTCCGAACTGTACCGCCAGTTCGACGCCACCGGTGCGACGATCCTGTCGAGCATCGCGCTCTATCTCGGCCTCGATGAACGCTGGTTCGACCAGGCGATTGAGGACGGCAATTCCGTGATGCGGTTGCTCCACTACCCACCCTTGAAAGACATCGAAGGCGAAGCGATCCGCGCCGGCGCGCATGGCGACATCAACCTCATCACCCTGCTGCTCGGAGCCGAAGAAGCCGGGCTGGAACTTCTTGGCAAGGATGGGACCTGGATCGACGCATCGCCGCCGGAAGGCGCGATGGTCATCAACGTTGGCGACATGCTTGAGCGGCTGACCAATCACGCCCTGCCCTCGACCATCCACCGCGTGCGCAATCCCAACCCGGAGCGCGCGGCGTTCAGCCGTTTTTCAATGCCGTTCTTCCTTCACCTGCGCAGCGACTTTCCCATCAAGACCTTGCCGCAGTGTGTCACCGCGGACAATCCGGACCGCTATCCGATTCCGATCACGGCCGATGAATTCCTGCAGCAACGGTTGCGCGAGATTGGCCTCAAGAAATGATGGGGCCGACGCCGGAAGCGTGCAATTGTGAGCGCTGTTAACCCAAATTTCAGCATCGCGTGCGAGACCCGTCGCAGACAGGCACGGGGCATCAGAGCATGTCGAGGCAACAGCCGGACACGATCCACGAGAATGAGCAGGCGGAATCGACTGTAGGCGCGGCAGGCCGTGACCTGTTGACGCTTGGCACCGTCTTTGCCGCGCTGGTGCTGTTCGTCGGCACCGGGGGGCCGGTTGTCACCCACTCGGTTGCTGCGCTTGCGGGCAGCGGCGTTGCGTCGGACACGCTGCTGGTTCCCGCCTTCCTGCTCAACGTCGCCCTGATCATTTTCGGCTGGCGACGTTATCGCGACCTGATGAGCGAAGTGCGCGTCCGTCGCGGCGCAGAGGAGCAGGCCCGGCTTCTTGCGCAGATCGATCCGTTGACCGGTTGCCTCAACCGCCGTTCGATCGGGCCCGCCACCGACGTCCTGATCGCCGATGCAGCAAGCCGCGGCGAAGTCGTCGCCTTCGTCATGCTCGATATGGACAACTTCAAACAGGTCAACGACGTTAACGGCCACGCAGCCGGGGATTCGTTGCTGCATGAGGCGGCGGCGCGCATCCAGCGCCACTTGCCCGGCGACGCGCTACTGGCGCGGATCGGCGGCGATGAGTTTGCCTGCGTCGTGCCCTTTGCTCCCGGCCAGCCTGAATCGATCGATCGCCTGACCGAAACGCTGATCGAGGCGGTGGCAAAGCCGATCGCCCATCATGACACCGCGCTGGAAACAACGATCTCCGCCGGGGTTTCTCGCAGCGATGCCGACGGCGCACGTCACGATGCGCAAACGCTGCTCCACATGGCGGACATCGCCATGTACCACGCCAAGAACCGCGGCCGGAACCGGCATTTCTGGTTCGAACCGGACATGGAAAGCGAACTGCGTGTTCGCAACGAGCTTGAATCGGGTATCCGCCGTGGCCTGGCTTGTGGCGAATTCGTGCCGTACTATGAAAAGCAGATGAACCTCGCGACCGGGGAACTGGTCGGCTTCGAAATGCTGGCGCGCTGGAACTCACCGACGCTTGGTGTTGTCGGCCCCGAAATCTTCATTCCGGTCGCCGAGGAAATCGGCTTGATCGCCCAGCTTTCGGAAAGCCTCATCCAGCAGGCGCTGATCGATGCGCGATCCTGGGATCCCCGGCTGACCCTGTCGGTCAACATCTCACCGCTGCAACTGCGCGATCCATGGTTTGCACAAAAGATTCTCAAGCTGCTGGTGGAATGCAACTTTCCGCCGAGCCGTTTTGAAATCGAAATCACCGAAACCTGTCTCCACGACAACATCGGCCTGGTCCGGACCTTGATCACCAGCCTCAAGAACCAGGGCATCCGCGTCAGCCTCGATGATTTCGGCACCGGCTACAGTTCGCTCTCGCAATTGCGCGCCTTGCCGTTCGACCAGATCAAGATCGATCGAAGCTTCGTGATCAGCCTGCCCGGCAACAAGGAAAACGCCACGATCGTCCAGTCGATTGCAGCGCTTGGCGAAGGCCTCGGGCTGCCTGTGACGGTCGAGGGGGTGGAAAACGAAACCGTACTGCGCGAATTGAGCCAGTTCGGCACCTTCAAGGTCCAGGGCTATCTATACGGCCATCCCGAGCCGGCCGCCCGCGTTGCGACAGAGCTTGCCCAGCTCAATCTGCTGCTTGAGCCCGGCGAGCAAACCGAATTGCCTTCATCCAAACCCGTGACAGACGCGCCCAAGACCGCCAACGGCTGAAGCGCGCCACTGGACGCGGCCGCTGCTGCGCCCTAGAGCGCAGCCATGCGTATCCCGTTCGTCAAAATGCATGGCCTGGGCAACGACTTCGTCGTGCTTGACGGGCGCGCTGAGCGCCTGCCGCGAATGACGACCACGATTGCGGCCGCCTTGGCCGACCGTAAGACCGGGATTGGCTGCGACCAGCTCATAGTGCTGGAACCTTCCGCCGTGGCGACGCTGAAAATGCGAATTTTCAACCAGGACGGCGGCGAAGTCGAAGCCTGCGGCAATGCTACGCGCGCGGTCGGCCTGTTGCTGGGGGATGCGGCGACTATCGAAACCCTCGGCGGATTGCTCGCGGTTTCTCCGGACGTGTCAGGCATCAGTGTCGACATGGGCGAACCGCGGTTCGAATGGGACAAGATTCCCCTCGCCTACGCGATGGACACGCACCACATGCCAGTTGCCTGGGATGCCCTCGAAAATCCCACCGCAGTCAACGTCGGCAACCCGCATGTCATCTTCTTCGTTTCGGACTGCATGGGCGTGGAGCTTGACCGGCTTGGACCGGAGATCGAACATGATCAGCTGTTCCCCGCCCGGATCAACGTCAATGTCGCGACCATAGAAAGCCGCGATCGCATTCGCCTTCGCGTCTGGGAGCGCGGCGTGGGCGAAACCCGTGCCTGCGGCACCGGCGCTTGCGCAACCGCGATCGGCGCCATGCGCCGGGGGCTGACCGATCGGCGCGTAACGGTCGCGCTCACGGGTGGAGACCTGGTGATCGAGTGGAGCGATCAAGGCCGCATCATCATGACCGGCCCGGCGGCGGAGAGTTTTCGCGGCAGCTTTGACAGCGCGGACTACGGAGTCTGACTTGGGCGTCGAGGTCGTCTCGCTGGGGTGCCGACTGAACCTGTCCGAAAGCGAAGAACTGCGCGCATTGCTTGCCGGTGAGGACAAGCTTGTCGTGATCAACAGTTGCGCCGTCACTTCCGAAGCTGTCCGCCAGACGCGTCAAGCGATCCGCCGCCTGCGCAAGAGCCGCCCCGAAGCAAGATTGATCGTGACCGGTTGCGCCGCCGAAGTGGAACGCGCCGCGCTAGCCTCCATGGACGAGGTGGACGGACTGGTTGCCAACCCGGCCAAACTCGATCCTCGCGCGTGGAACGTCGCACCCACGCGCACGGCGGGAACAGCGCAACATACACGCGCCTTCATCGCGGTGCAGAACGGCTGCGATCATGCATGCACCTTCTGCGTCATCCCCCAGGGTCGGGGACGCAGCCGGTCGTTGCCCGTGGAGGGCGTGCTGCGCGAGGTCGAACGACACCTGGACGCCGGCGCCAGCGAAGTCGTGCTGACCGGGGTTGATGTGACGAGCTGGGGCCATGACCTGCCCGATCTGCCGCGCCTGGGAAGGCTGGTGCAGGCTGTGCTGGATACCTTTCCGACACTGCGACGGCTGCGCCTGTCCTCGCTAGACGGGGTCGAGATCGACCCTCTGTTGTTCGAGTTGTTTGCAAGCGAAGCGCGGGTCATGCCGCACCTCCACCTTTCGCTTCAGCATGGCGATGATCTGATCCTCAAGCGAATGCGGCGCCGTCACCTGCGCCGCGATGCCATCGATCTGGTGGAGCATCTGCGGGAACGTCGGCCGGACCTGGCGCTCGGCGCCGACCTGATCGCCGGGTTCCCGACCGAGGATGAGGCAGCGCACGCCGCCAACCTGACGATCATCGCGGAGCTTGGCGTGGTGCACGGTCACGTCTTTCCCTACTCCCCCCGCCCCGGCACGCCCGCGGCACGGATGCCGCAGACCGATCCCGCCACGATCAAGGCGCGAGCGGCAGCACTCCGCTCGGAAGTCGCGCGTGTGCGTGTAGATTGGCTCGCCTCGCTGGTCGGCCAACCGCAACAGGTGCTTGCCGAACGCGACGGGACCGGCCATGCGCAGAACTTCGCAAGGGTGCAATTGCCGCCCGCAACTCCTGTCGGAAACATCGTGACAATCACCCCAACCCGTATCGTCGAAGGCCTTCTGGCATGAGCCAGGAAACCTGGTCTGACCGCGTCTTCGGCGGCTTTCGCAAGACCTCTGAAAAGCTCAGCGAAAACCTTGCCGGGATCATCAGCAAGACCCGGCTTGACGATGGGCAGCTTGACGAAATCGAAGACGCGCTGATCCTTTCGGATCTTGGCCCGCGTGCCGCCGCCCGCATTCGCCAGCGCCTCGCCGCCGAACGGTTCGAGCGCGGTGCCGACGAGCAGGCGATCAAGGAAGCCGTCGCCGCGGAGATCGCCGCGATCCTGAGGCCGGTGGCAAAGCCGATCGATGTCGTAGCTTTCCCCCGCCCCCAGGTGATCCTGGTGATCGGGGTCAATGGCTCGGGCAAGACCACCACCATCGCCAAGCTTGCTCACCTGTTTCAGGAGCAGGACTATTCAGTAATGCTGGCCGCGGGCGACACATTCCGCGCCGCCGCGATCGACCAGTTGGGCATCTGGGCCGAGCGGATCGGTGTGCCGATCGTATTCGGCGACGAAGGCGGCGATCCCGCCAGCGTGGTGTTCGACGCAGTTCAGGCCGCGACCGAGGAAGGCACCGATGCGTTGATCGTCGATACCGCCGGGCGGCTCCAGAACCGGCGCGAACTGATGGACGAACTCGCCAAGATCCGCCGCGTGCTCGGCCGCCTCAATCCCGAGGCGCCGCACGACGTGGTGCTGGTGCTCGATGCGACCAATGGCCAGAACGCCTTGCAGCAGATCGAAATATTCAAGGAGGTGGCAGGCGTCACCGGCCTGATCATGACCAAGCTCGATGGCACCGCGCGTGGCGGCGTGCTGGTCGCGGCCGCGGAGCAATATGGCCTGCCGATCCACGCGATCGGCGTCGGCGAAAAACTTGATGATCTGCGACCGTTCGACCCGGACCTGGTCGCGCGCGTGATCGCGGGAGTGGCGTGATGAGCGAGAATCCCGCTCCCAAGAAGGCTGGTTCCGGCGCGCTCAATCTGGTGGTCGATTACGGTCCTATCGCCGTATTCTTCCTGATCTACCGGCACTACGCGCCCAAGGATCATGCCAGTCTTGGCGAAGTGACCGCAGTGATCCGCGCCACGGCGACCTTCATGGCAGCGGCGGTAATCGCGCTGATCGTATCGAAGTGGAAGCTTGGACGCATATCACCCATGCTGTGGCTGTCGACCGCGCTGATCGTGGTGTTCGGCGGTCTGACCATCCTGTTTCAGGACAAGACCTGGATCCAGGTCAAGCCGACTGTGATCTATCTTCTGTTCGGGATCAGCCTGCTCGGCGGTTGGCTGCGCGGCGTACCGTTGCTGCGCACCTTGCTCCAGGCCGCGTTCGAGGGACTCGACGATGCCGGCTGGATGATCCTTTCACGCAA
>JAGWUU010000184.1 GCA_028868335.1 Sphingomonadales bacterium
CCACTTGTGCCCCGCATCGCCACGATCTCGCCCAGCCATCCTGGCATCGGCGAAGTCACCGCACCGGCTGCCAAATCCCCGATCGAATGGCGCTCACCGCGTCGGTTCTGCACCATTCAACCGACAGTGCAGTCCACCAGCCGGACCAGCCCGAAGCACAAATCCCCATAGCGCATCGCGGGCCGCCCGCGGGTTCCTGCATGTTAGGATTTCGTACGCAAGCGCCCGAAATCCTTCGACTTGGCAGTCGTAGTGCCTGCGAAATCGATCTCCTGAAAGCAGTCGTTCGTTCATTGAGTAAAGATTCGACCGTGAATCCCCGCTACATGTGGCGCGCGAGTCGAGGTTCGCCTCGGTGATTTCGCTGCGCCCGAATTAAACGAAACTGGTGGTCGGCGCGCCGTGCGGCTGCTCGCCAGCGCGGTGACTCCATTGCTGCAGCGCGAATGGTCGCTGCACACGGCACAGCATGATGTTGGCGGCCTCGTAAAGTGACCGGCGCAACATCGGATCGCCAGCTTTGGAAATGTTGCCGCGTACATCGCGTTCCCCGGATTGGCTTCGCCGCGGGGCTAGTCCGGAATAGGCTCCGACATCTTCACAACGGGCGAAGCGACGGGATCTTCGATGGTGGCTGTGAACGTCAAGGCGGTGATCGGTCCAACGCCAGGGACACTCATGAGCCGACCGCATACCGGATCATCAGTTGCCCGGCTTTCGAGCAGTCGGCAGGAAGCACGCAGCTGGTCTTCGATGACCTCGATGGATGCCACGAGCGGCGCGAACAGTGGCTCGAGATCCGGTCGCTGCTGGTACAAGGCAACCAACCGTTCGCGGCACCTGCCTGGTGTGTGGGGGGGCAGGCGCGACCCGAACAACTTCAACAGTCCACGCAACTGGTTCCACGTTGCGACCCGCGCGTTGATCAGTTGCGCTCGGATGCGCAGCGCAGCACGATCGATATGTGTTGCAGAGGCATTCATATGCACGCGCTTGAACCATCCCGTGCGAGCCAGCTGCGCCAGCCCCTCGGCATCGTGCACATCGATCTTGTTCACGCGTGCCGCGAATGCGAGTGCTGTCCTAGACCCGATGATCGGCACGATGCCTGCGGGGTGAACCGTCCGCCAACTATTAGGCAGCGATCGGACGCGAGAATCCCAAATCGGAGGCAAAGGCGTCCAATGCTGCGACAACAGCAGTCTCGCGCGGGGTAGCCGTAGCAAGGGCACCACCGCTTGCTGAATGGTGACAATTGCAACAATCCGTGACGGGTTGTGGTCAATTAATGTATAGACAATTGAGTTCGCCTCTGACATGAGGCGTACCGGTGGGTCAATTCGTGGTCAGCCGGAGATCGATTTGACGTCAGCATCTCGCGAATCAGCGGATACCCGCTTCTTCGGTCAGCCGGCCGGTCTTGGTGTTTTGTGCGGCACCCAGCTGTGGGAACGTTTTTCCTTCTACGGCATGCAGGCGCTGTTGATGCTTTATATGACGCAGGAGTTGCTCAAGTCCGGGGCGGCCAACCGGGTCTGGGGCATGGCGGCCTATCGTTCGGGGATGGAAGCCCTGTTCGGGCCGATGAGCGATCTTGGCTTCGCGTCGCAAACCTACGGTATCTATGCCGGGTTCATTTACGTCACGCCGCTGGCGGGGGCATGGATAGCCGACAGTTTCCTGGGCAAGACGCGTACCGTGTGCATCGGCGCCTTGTTGATGTCGGCGGGGCATCTGGCGATGGCGGTTACGCCATTGTTTCTGGTGGCCCTGGGATTGCTGATTGCCGGGGGCGGCTGCGTGATTGGCAACCTCTCCTCGCAGGTCGGAGATCTTTATTCGGTCGATGACGCCAGGCGAACCCGCGCCTTCGCCATCTTTCTGATCGCGTCGAGCGTTGGATCGCTGCTGTCACCCCTGATTACAGGCACGCTTGGGGAAAGGGTGGGCTGGCACTGGGGCTTCGGAGCTGCGGGAATCGGTATGCTGGTCGGAGCAGCTACCTATCTGTCAGGGCGTCATCTCCTGCCCGCGCGCCCGGTCATGCATGGTGGCGATCTTCCGCCGCTGAGCCGCGCGGACAAGCGCAACATCCTTGCGATCCTGCTGGTTTTCGTACCCTACATCCTGGTCAATACCGCCTATCAGCAATGTTACGCCCTGATGCTGGTCTGGGCCGATGGAGCGGTCAATCACACAGTGCTGGGCTGGGAAATGCCGATCACCTGGATGAACTTCTTCGACGGGGTGATGGCAATGGGCACGATCACCGCCTCGGCAGTCATATGGCAGCGCATGGGCGCGCGGGGGCGCGAGCCGCACGACATCACCAAAATCGGTATTGGCTGTGCAGGTGTGGCACTGGCATTTGTATATGCGGCGGGGCTGGCGATGATGCCGGGTGTGTCGTGGATTGCGCTGGTCGGGGTCTATTTCATCATCGACTGGTCGTGCGCCTGGTTCGAGCCGCCGACCGGAGCGATCACCTCTCGCTATGCTCCCTACCGGATCAGCGCGACGATGATGGGCCTGTTCAAGCTCGCCATGGCCTTTGCCTATTTCGCTCTGGGCTGGCTGGGGCATTTCATCGAAACGATGGGGCCGGTGCGCTACTGGCTGCTCGATGCCGGGATCGCGGCGTCGGGAGCCGTGCTTGTCCTGGTGTTCGGAAAGCGCGTGCAGGCAATGCTTGATCCTTCGTGTTCCGCGCCGCCAACGCAATCACTGCTCGGCGAAACGCAAATCCATGCCTGGCCTGATCCCGCCAACCTGCATTGACAACAGCGACCGCGACGGCGAGGCATCACCATGAGAATCCGGAGCGGGTGGCGTCCCGTTGCCGGCCGAAAGATTGGGTCGACAGGATTAGCCCGGATGTCTTCGTTGCCATTGCATGAACGTATTCGCCAGGAAGTCGAATCCAGCATTCTTAGCGGCGAACTTCGTCCCGGCGACAGAATTTCCTCGGAATTCGAACTGATGGCGCACTACGGATGCGCGAGAATGACGGTGAACAAGGCGATGTCGGCACTCGCCGCCGCTGGCCTGATCGATCGTCGCAAACGCGCGGGATCGTTCGTCGCGCGGCCACGCAATGTGGCGATGATGCTCGATGTGCCGGATCTTATGTCCGAAGTCATGGGGCGCGGACAGCGCTACGCTTACCGCCAGTTGAGCCGTCAGATCGCAGATACCGCGCATGACCGGCAGGCTTTTGCGGAGTTGGGCGCGGTTGGCCGAGTGTTGCGGCTCTCCGGCCTGCACGTTGCCGATGACACTCCGTTCGCGTTTGAGGAACGCATCATCAATCTTGCTCTGGTGCCCGAAATCGAACAGGCCGATTTCTCGCAGGAACCGCCCGGCACCTGGTTGCTGAAACATATTCCCTGGACCGAAGCGGAAAACCGTATCGGGGCGCTCGGGGCCAGTCGAGAACACGCTCGGGCGCTGGGCATCGCGATCGGCGAATCCTGCCTGGCCATCGACCGGCATACCTGGCGCGCTACAGACAGCGTGACCTTCGTGCGGCAGGTATTCGTAGCAGGAACCTACGAACTGGTCGCTCGATTTGGCCCATCGCGCCCGCCGGCGTAGATCCGCTACACCCCGCCAAACGGGCGTGGCATGGTTCCATCCCAGAAACGTTCGATGCGATAGGCGTGGGGATCGACCAGCGGCTTGCCTCCGGTCACCATGTCGGCCACGAGTTCCCCCGCTGCCGGACCAATGCCGAAACCATGGCCGGAAAATCCCGTCGCCACGACCAGCCCCGTCATCGTCGGAACCGGTGAAATGATTGGCACGGTATCTGGCATGGCATCGATCATCCCCGCCCAGACCTGCTCGATCCGCGCAGCGGCCAGGGCCGGAAAGCGGCGGCGCAGCGCGGCCAGGCTGGCCTCGACATAGCGGCAATCGGGTGCGGGATCGAGAACCCGGCATGACTCATAGGGCGAGGGTCGATCAAGGGGAACCGGCGCGGCATCGCGCCATTCGTCCGCGAAGCTGGAATTCAGCCGCAGCCGGATATGGCGCCATTCCATACCGAGCAGCGGCAGGTAAGCGGGCATGAAGCGGAAGGCATCGGGAGTGATCGGAACCGCATTCAGCAGGCCGTTAGCCACGGTGTAGCCGCCATCGGCCCGCTTGCGTACACCCAGCACGCCATCCCAGAAGCACAGATCCGGCCCGCCCGGCAGAGGCTGGGTCCGCGATACGGTGGCGCGGACCTTGAGCTGGGGAATAGTGATGTCGAGATCGCGAAGGATTCGCCTCGTCCATGCGCCACCCGCTACGACTACCGCGTTGCAGGCGATCGGACCGCGCTCGGTAACGATGCCGACGATCCGGCCGGCGGCTGTTTCCATCCCCCGTACCGCGCACCCGGTCAGGATGGTCGCCCCGTGCCTGCGTGCGGCGTTGGCCATCAACGGCACCGCTCGCTGCGGCTCGGCACAACCGTCGCTGGCGCACCACAAACCGGTGGGCGGTGGCATGGAATCACCGGTGAGCAACTGCTGCACCTGGCTGGCACTTGCCATTTGCGCGGCAATGCCGGCTTGCCCGGCCTCGGCAATCCACTTTTCGTATCGTTCAAGGGTCGGCTCATCCCGGGCGGCGAAGAACGTCCCGCATGGAACAAAGCCGGTGTCGGCCTCGACCCGCTCGTTCATCCCCCGCCACAGCCGTAAACTCTCGCGAGCAAGGTCGAACTCGCGAGGATCGCGCCGGGCCTGCCGACACCAGCCCCAGTTGCGGCTGGATTGTTCACCGGCAATTTCCCCTTTTTCGGCGACAACCACCTTCTGACCGCGCTCGACAAGCGCAAGGGCCGTGGCAATCCCGATGATCCCCCCGCCGATGATTGCCGTATCAACCCGGCGGGGTACATCGGCGTCGCCGCTAAACGGAATTGTTGGAGGGCCCATTGTGCTGTTCTTCCGGCTGATAAGGAGGTCGGGCGTTACGGGGCCGTCAGCGTGGCATGACGGTCGACAACCCTTGGCGCACGAGGTCTGCGGCGATGCGCATCACGGTTGCGAGCGGGCGATCGTCAGCATAAGGCGCAATCGCGGCCCGTACCCTGCGATGCAACGCCGCCGTCCCCGGCGCGCGGTCATCGCTGGCGATTGCGCGATCCTGCGCTTCGGCAGCGGCGGCGAGTTCAATGCCCAGAATCATCTCGACATTCTCTACCACCTTGAGCGCCTTCAGCGCGGCGGCGGTTGGATGAGCCAGATAATCCTCCTGAAGGGCGGAGGTGATTCCCCCATCAAGACTGGCAGGCGCGGCAAGTCGGCGGTTTTCCCCTACCAGTGCGGCAGCGCTGTATTGCGCGATCATGAACCCGCTGGTGACGCCAGGCTCGCTGGCGAGAAACGGGGTCAGTCCACTTACCGCCGGATTGACCAGCCGATCGAGCCGGCGTTCCGAGATCATCCCGAGATGCGCCGTGGCAACAGCCAGTCCGTCAAGGGCGATAGCCAATCCCGTCGCGACGGCATGAGCCTCCGATTGAACGACCGGCGCGGCGGGCGAACCGCCGACAATCGGATTGTCCGTAACCGAGCGGAGTTCAGCGGCCAGCATCGCCTCGACGTATGCGAGCGTGTCTCGCACGCCGCCGTGGGCCTGGGGTACGGCCCGCATCGAGAGCGCATCCTGCAGACGCCCAGCCCCAGCACCGCCAATGCCGGCAAGGTAGTGGGAAAGGTTGGCGCCCACCAGCCTGATTCCAGGCGAGTCGCGCAACGCAAGCACGTCGGCGTCGAATGCCGCCATTTGCGCCCCGAGCGCCTCCAGCGTGAGCGCGGCCACCGCATCCGCAGATTCACTGGCCAGGCTGGCGCGCGCCCACGCGAGGCAGCCCATTCCGGTCGCGCAAGGATCGCCGTTGAGCAGGCTCAGGCCCTCCTTCGCTTCAAGCACAAGGGGAGCAAGGCCGACGCGGGAAAGCGCTTCGGCTCCAGGTAGCAGTTCATTTTCGAACCACGCCTCGCCTTCGCCGATCAGCACCAGTGCGATATGCGCGGCATGGGTCAGATAGCCAACCGATCCTCCCGTCGGCACCTGCGGAATGATGCCATGATTGAGCAAGGCAACGAGCGCGTCGGCAACCTCAACGCGCACGCCCGATCGACCGTGGGCAAAATTGTTCAACTGCGCAGCGATGATCGCCCGTACCTGCTCGGCTGGCAGTGGCGCACCGACTCCCGTGGCGTGGCTCATGACCAGATTGCGCGATAACTGGCGCTGCGCGGCGTCGTTGACGGCGGTGTCGACCAGCGCACCGACCCCGGTGTTGACGCCGTAGGCCGGAATCCGCCTGGCAACGATCGCCTCTACGATCTGGTGGGCCTGGGCGATTCGGGTCGCAGAGCCCGGAGA
>JAGWUU010000185.1 GCA_028868335.1 Sphingomonadales bacterium
TTCAGGAACGCGGATCATGCCGTTTTCGTCGATCAGCTCGGCGTAGCTTTGCTTCATCGGAATCTGGAATGTGTCTTCGGGCACGAACAGTTCGAAGTATTCGGAATTGCGGACCGCGCAGGCGACGTGGAGGTTGGCAACGTCCATCGGCCCCATCGTCGTGGTGTGCAGCTCGCAATTCATCCCGTGCGCTTCGGCGAGGTGGCACGATTTGAGCGTACCGGTGATCCCGGCCTTCCAGCTCACGTCCGCGCGGACAATGTCACAGGCATCGAACTTGATGGCTTGAGCGATGCCCCACGGCCCGCCCCGGGTCGTCTCGGTCCCGGCAATCGGTATGTCGACCGCAGCGGAAAGCTTGCGGTACTTGTCGAGCTCGAAGTCACGGAAAGGTTCTTCGAACCAGTGGAAGTTCAAGTCCTCAAGCTGACGCGCGACGCGGATCGCATCTTCCAGCCGGTATTCGGAGACCGGGTCGGTCATCAGGACGATATCCGGCCCGACCGCCTCGCGCACCGCGGCATGGATTTCCATGTCCTTGGCGACCGGCCCGCAGGGGTGGATCTTGTAGGCCTTGAAGCCCCGGTTCACATAGTGGAGCGCTTCGCGGACATAGTCGTCAACGTCCGGCAACCACAGGCTGCTGGCATAGACCGGCATTTCGGTCCGATAGCTGCCGATATAGCGGTGCAGCGGCAGGTTTGCCGCCTTCGCGGCAATGTCCCACAGCGCCACGTCGATCGGGCCGGGCAGGAATACCGGGAAGAAGGCACCGTGGCGGTCGATGTTCCAGAAATCGTGCCAGATCTGCTCGCGCTCGGTAACGTCACGGCCCAGAATGACCGGCGCGACAATATCCGCCAGGTAGGCCTCGGTAATGTCGGCAGAACGCGAGGCCCAGAAGGTGGCCACGCCTTCGATACCGGCATCGGTGGTTACCTTGCCCACGCCGTAAGCCCAGGGCATCGGTGCCGCGCCGGTGCGGCTGGCGTCGAACAAGCCTTCAGGACGCTTGCACATCCAGGTTTCAAACTTGCCGATCTTCATTGGTGCCTGCATCCAAATCCGGACCTGCCGATCCGCTTGTTCAAGTCAGCCGAGCCAATTGCCTTCACACGAAGCCCGGTCTCAGCGAGGGACATCGAGCAGGTTGTTGGGGAATGCTGCGGTCGGCAAGAGTCGCAATGGGGCCGAAAGGTCGATGGGCTCGTTGGCCAGCTGGCGGCAATCAAACGGGTCCATCGACCTTTCACCCATGATCACTTCGCGGCCTTTGACCACGTACCAAGCTGGCGAACCACAAGCGCGGAACTGGCTCCACCGGATACGGACACCCGAACATAGCGCGCGGCATGGCCGGGGGTGATCGCGCCTGCGATGAAGTCGTTGACCTCGACCTCCCACGGCCCCTTCGGCTGCTTGTCGCCCGCTTGCCAAACCGGCTTGTAGGTCTGGCCGTCGCTTGACACGGAAATCGCGATCGGCTGACCGCCCGCATCTGCATCAAGGTAAACGCCCGTCACGAAGGTCGTCTTGCCGAGATCGAGTTCAACCCACGGCTTGTCGCCCTTCGCCGTCGTCACCGCAAAACCCGCGGCGCCTCCATCCTGAATCAGTCTGGTCAGGTCACCATCGCGCAGCGGTTGGGAAAGCCCGCTCGAGGTCAGGCCAGCCACCGCATCGGTACGCTTGCCATAGACCAGTTCGTAGTCGAACGGCTTATGGAGGCTTTGCGAGTATTCCTCGGCCCCCGTGCCGGGCAGCGGATCGAGCCCGATGCCCTTGGGAAGCGGTTTGGCGAGATCAAGCTGGACAACGGTATCGGCCGCGTCATGCAGGTTGGCGGGCACGTTGATCTTCAGCACCCCGCCCGTCTCGCTGAACGACACCGGCTTGCTGACCACGCCGCCCTTGCCGTTCGCGAGCAGCACATTAGCCGCGCGCACCCGGTTGCCGCTGATCGATCGCAGCGCAATTTCACCGGCTTTGGGATCAAGGACGTGGAGATAGGCAGTAGAACCGCGCCACGTCGAGCCGCCCCACCGGCCCGGCTTCCACGGTCCGCCGCGCGTATCGTAGATCGCCTTGCCATAGGCGCGCAGCCAGTCCCCGACCTTTACAGTCGTCGCCATCTCATCGGCGTTGAAGTTGCCAGCCCATTCCGGCCCGAGCGACAGGATCAGGTTGCCGTTGTTGATCGCCGTCTTGACCAGCAGGTTGAGCACCTGTTCGCGGGTCTTGGCGCCAACGCCGGTGTAGCTCCAGGTATCCTCATAGGAGACGGTGGATTCCCAGGCACGGTTGGTCTGGAACACACCCATGCGCTGTTCGGGCGTATCGAAGTCGCCCGGCACCGAATTGCGGTTGTTGATAACAATCCCGGGTTGCAGCTCGCGCACCATCTTGGTCATGCGCTTGGCGTCCCAGTTCTGCTCCTTGAACATTCCGCCCCACCAGGCAGCATCCCACCAGAACACGCTGATCTTGCCATATTTGGTCAAGAGCTCACGCACGACGTTGAACTGGTAGTCGATGTACTTCTGGTGATCGGGACCGGGCTGGTCCTTGTTCGGCCCGAAGCCTGTCGGCGCGTAATCGGGGTGGTGCCAATCGCGTTGGGAGTAATAGATGCCCAGCGGCATCCCTGCTTCCTTGCAGGCGTCTGCCAGTTCCTTCAGCAGATCGCGACCGAACGGCGTGTTGGTGATCTTGTAGTCGGAATAGGCGGTGTTCCACTGGTGGAAGCCGTCATGGTGCTTGATCACCGGAACGATGTATTTGAAACCGGCAGCCTTGGCCCAGGCGACCCATTCGCGGGCGTTGAACTTTTCCAGTTTCATGTCGCGGTCCCAGCGCGTCCACTCCGCCATCGGCAGGCTCTTGCCGTCCGACAGGGCGTTGCCATCAGGCGCCTTGCGTTCACTTGCGCCGATAGTGCCCCATGACAGTTCGGCATTGCCCTTCACCGTGACCCCGAACGAGATCATCAGGCCGTAGCGAAGGTCCTGCCACTTCTCGACATCCTTGGGATCGGCATAGCTGTTTGCGTCCCAGTCCTTCTTGGAAAGCTCCTCGACCAGGAACGAGACCTTGGACTGGCGCGGTTCGCCGGCCTGAATGGTCCACTGTGCGTGGGCGCAGCCGGGAAATGCCAGAGCGCAGGTAAGGGCCAGGAATGGCAAACGACGCAGAACACCTGAACCCATGAAAATTCTCCCCGCTTGAATCTTTAAAGTGCCGAGACCGGACGTTGAGCGAAATTCCTCAACCGCCCGGCCTTGGTCATCAGGTATACCGAACGCAGTCCCAGGTGGTGGAAGGTAGGTCAAAGGCTGCGTCCGGTATTCCGGTGGCGCCATCGGCGATCAGAAGGCTTGCCTCCCGACCGTCGATGGCGCGGTATTCATCAGAACTTGGCGTCAGCGATCAGGCGGATGACACGGCCCGAAATCGCCGAAGCGTAACCATAGGGATTCGGTCCCTGCTTGAAGCCCTCGCGGAAGTTGCCCGAGGTGAACGCAAAGGCGTTGGTCAGGTTACGGCCCTGCACCGTCAGCCTGAAGCCCTTGGCCACATCATAGCCAATCTCGGCACTGAGATCGAGGTACGAGGGCAGCTGGTAGGTCGCCTGCTGATCCGCCCAGCGCGGACCGTAGTAGGCGCCGGTGGCCGAGAGGTGCAGGTTGCCAAGATCCAACGTTGGCGACAGGCGCAGCTGGGTGCCGGGCAGACGATAGGTCGGGATGCTGTTAAAGCCGGAGCCCGTCTTCTTCGAGTCCATGATCACACCGCTGAAGTTGACCTTGAAGGTGTCCGAAGGACGGGCCTCAAGCCAGAACTCAGCGCCATAGGCCGTCGTATCAACCGGCGTAATGATGTTCGCACCGGTCGAGTTGTTGACCGAGACGATGCCGGAACGCAGGTGCTTGGTGTAGAACGCAGTGATCGAGCCCGAGAACACGTCGCCCAGATACCGAATGCCGACTTCACCGAACTTGAGGCGGGTCGGGTTGTTCGACAGCCCCATGTTGGCCGACGCAGGGGTGCCCCATGCCGGAATGGAGAAGTAGCTGAACTCGTTCTGGAAGCCCATGTCATGCGCCGAGGCGTAACGACCATAGACGGCCAGGTTGCTGGCAAGCTTCAGGTTCGCACCGATCGTCCAAGTAACAGCGTCAAAGCTGGTCTTGGCGCTGACGAACTGGCCATTGGGAACAACCGCCAGGGTCCGTGCCGCGAGCGTGGTGCCGTCGTAGTAGGCCGCCGGAACCGGTGCACTGGTGACGTCCTGGGCCGTTGCCGAGATGTTGGCGTGTTCATAACGGATACCAGCATCGACGCGCAGGGCATTGGAAACCTGGAATTCCGCGTTCAGGTACGGGTTGATCGAGGTTGTATCCAGCGTTCCCGAGTTGTTGACGTCGCTGTAGGTGACGATGCCGTTCTTGGTCAGGTGGCCGACGACGTTGCCACTGGCATCAAGCGCCTCGACGTCCATGCGTTCGGCATGATTGCGGATGTTGTGGAGGAGCTTGTCCGACACCATTCCGCTCCACTGCTGGACCTTCCAGAACTGCACGCCGCCCGTCAGGTTGACCTTGCTGCCCCGATAGTTCGCTTCCAACGTGTCGATGAACGTCTTGTTGCGGCGCATATAGTCGATCGAATCCGCCGTCGCGACCAGCCCGTTGCCGTTCATCGTATCGGGATTGGCGATGACAGCGCCGTCGCTCACGCGCACCAGTCGCACCGATGTTGCCGTCGGGAAGGCGGCCTGGAGCGGTGCAAGCTCGCTTGCCAGGAACGCCGAAGCCTTCATCAACGAGGCGTTGGCGAAGCCGCGCACGTCGAGGCTGTTGGTGCGCGTGCTGACATAGCGCATCTTGTTGCTGATCGTGATCTTGTCGGACACATCGTATTCGCCAGCGATGGTGAACTGATCGATCATGCCGTGCTGGCCCTCGGCCAGGTCGCGCTGGACGATCCCGC
This sequence comes from Sphingomonadales bacterium, assembly GCA_028868335.1. GTDB lineage: Bacteria > Pseudomonadota > Alphaproteobacteria > Sphingomonadales > Sphingomonadaceae > Novosphingobium. Next base: position 4,990 of record JAGWUU010000185.1, read on the forward strand.
CGGGCGTGATCGTGTTAACATAACGCAGATCCGGCCCCATCAGCGAGTCATCCCGTGCATTGAAGCCGGGCAGCGCTTGCGGATGCTTGCCACTGACATCGACTGGCAGCGGGTTGATATAGTCAGTGATGTCGTCGATCTTCTTGTACGCGAACGAGAGCTTGCCGTTCGACCACTCCTTGCGGATGTTCGCGCGCACCTGGCCGCCGTTGTTGCCGGTGAAGCCGAGGTTGCGGGCACCGTTGCTCTGGCGGAAATAGCCGCCCACTGCGCCGTACCATCCGTCGTTGCCGATCGGGCCGCCATAGAACACGTCAGCACGGTATTCACCAAAGTCGCTGATCGAGGCCTTGACCTCGCCCTCGGTGTGCTTCGGCAGACGGCTGAGGAAGTTGAGGGTCGCCGCCGCGCCCTGGGCGGTAAAGACGCCCGAAGGTCCGCCAAGAACCGTTTCCACGCGCCCGTAGCTCAGGTCGTTGCGGATTTCGTACTCGCCGAAGAAGGGAGTGTACTGCGTGGGCAGGCCATCTTCCTGAAGGCTGATGAACGACATGAAGCCCGCCTCGGTGCCGCGGACGTTGAGGTTCGAGTTCGCTTCGCCATTCGCATATTCGCCCTGAAGGCCGGGGATGGCGCTCGCTAGGTCGGTCAGGCCGACGGGATTGGTCTTGGCAATCGCGTCCTGACCGAGAACGGTCACGCCATACGAGGTTTCCAGAACCGTCTGCTTGTTGCGCGAGCCGGTGACGACAATCTGCCCCACCTGGCTTCCGTTGTCACCACTGTCGGCTGCGGTGGCAGGCTTTGCATCCTCTGCGAACGCGATGGTTGCCCACCCCAAGGCGCTTGCCACGACGGCCAGACTGGTGGTTGCTTTGAGAACTGTCTTCAACATCTTCCCCCCTGCAAAGTTCGCGCGCCACCCGGAATTGGGCAGCCACACGACGAGTCATCAGTGAAAATGAAATTCGCATATGAAGTTTCTCGGGTCAAGGGCGATTCCTCATTTTATAAGCAAAAACGATTCGCTTGTCCGAACGACGCTCCTGTGCGAATATTTCAACGAAACAACAGGGTGGTAGCGTGACAACCGGCCAGGAGAATCGTGCGTTTCATGCAAGTGACGGCCCCAGATTTTCTTGCCAGCCGCCAAACCGCAGAGTCCCCTCACGGACACGGAAGCCAGTGATTCGCGACGATCAGGCGACGCGTCAGGCCAAGCCGCCCCAACCCTGACACAGGATACGAATTGAATATGGCCAGAAGCGATTCAGAGAACGGCAAGAGTGAATCCCGCTATCGCGCGCCGGCCCTGGAAAAGGGGCTGGACGTACTGCAATTGCTCGCATCTGAATCCCAGCCGCTGACCATGAACGAGATCTGCGCC
>JAGWUU010000186.1 GCA_028868335.1 Sphingomonadales bacterium
CACAACGCCATGCTGGTCGGCATGCCGCTGCCAAGCGCGGAGGTGGTGCGGGATCATGCCCGGCGCTGCGTGACGATCTTCCTGGGCGGCAGCCGGATCGGCGACTAGGCCCGGCTTGGCGGATCGTTTTGCACTCATTTTGCGACAATCATTCCGCAAAATGCGCCGTATCGCCGAACATTCCTTTTGTTTGCGAAGAAAATTGCGGCATTGTACGGCGAATCGTGAAAGTGCTTGATCGGGAGACTCTGCAATGACCGCTACGCTCGAAGCCCTTGCGGCCCGTCTGTCCGCGCTTGAGGACAAGGAGGCGATCCGCACGCTCAAGGCGCGCTACCTAAGGGCCTGTGACCTCAAGCAGCCCGACGTGGTGCGCGATTGCTTCCTACCGGGAGAAGTGCGCATCGATTACCAGAATTTCCCGCTGTTCACCGATCGCGACGCCTTCGTCGCCATCTTCCGGGAAATGGGTTGCCAGCCGGGCGTCTATGACATCCACCACGCCACCAACTGGGAAATCGACCTGACCGGGGCCGATAGCGCCACGGGCAAGTGGTCGCTCAATTTCCGCACCATCCTGACCGGCCCGCGCCAGATCGTGCGTCTCGCGGTCGAATACGATGACGTCTATGTTCGGCGCGACGGCCGCTGGTGGATTGCGGAAAGCGTCAGCCGCATCACCTCGATGCTGACCGAACAGGTGGGCGAGGATGGAAGCATCACCGTCGTGGCCCTGGCCGAGCCGGTTGCAGCCTGACCGGGACGCACCCGGCCAGACCGTTTCGGCGCGTCAGGCCGCCACCGCCACCGGAGCGCTTTGGGCGCCGCGCACCACCCGACCGGGGTGTTCGCCTGTTTCTGTGTCCATGCGGCGGATGACCCGGCCGTTGACGATGGTTGCGACATAGCCGGTCGCTTCCTGGTACAGCCGCCGCCCGCCGCCGGGCAGGTCATGCCGCAGCTCCGGCCCGTGAAGCGTCAGCCGCTCCATGTCGATCACGTTGAGGTCGGCCTTGTAGCCCGGCTTCAGCAGGCCGCGATCTTCCAGCCGCATCACCCGCGCCGGGCGCGACGTCAGCATCTCCACCGCCTCGGCCACCGACAGGCGCTCGCCCTTGCGGTCGCGCACCCAATAGGACAGCAATGAGGTCGGGTAGCTCGCGTCGCAGATCGCGCCGTAATGCGCGCCGCCGTCGCCCAGACCGATCGAAACGTCGGGTCGGCGGAGCAACGGCAGCATGGCATCGAAGCTCCCCTCGTTGAAATTGCCGAGCGTGTTGAGGATCATGCCCTGCCCGTCGTTTTCCATCAGCAGGTCGTAGGTCACTTCTTGCGGGGTGCGGCCCTGCGCCCGCGCAAGCGCGCCGATGCTGGTATCGGCCGAAGGTTCGTAGATCGGAGGATCGCCGAACGGAAACATCCAGTCCCAGTTGCGCGTCAGCGCGGCAAGCGGGTGGCCTTCGGTTGGCAATTCGGCGAGCAACCGCGCGCGCATGGCCGGATCGCGCAGCGCGGGCAGCTGCTGCTCCAGTGGCAGGTTGGCCAAAGGCTGATAGCTTGGACACAGGCAAAACGCGTGGGTGGACAGCGCCCAGCCCGAAATCATCCCGATCGGCCGGGGCAGAAGCTGTGGCCAGATTTCCACGCCCTTGGCACGGGCTGCGTCGACCGCGTCGAGTGCGGGCTCCCAGACGCGCGGCCCGGTGTTGGACAGGCCCAAGGTAAAGGTGGCCGGGCGACCGGTGCTTTCCGCGACGGCGACGAGCCGCGCCATTTCGTCCGCCCAGGTCGAGAACGGAGCATCGAGCACCGCCTGGAATACGCCGGTTCCCGCATCGGCCATGGCGGCACCAACCGCGCACAGTTCGTCAACGTCGGCTCCATAGGTCGGGATCAGTTCTCCCGCCTTGGTTCGGTGCATGTTGAGCCGCGAGGTGGCGAAGCCGATCGCGCCTGCGGCCAGCGCCTCGTCGGCGGTTGCCTTCATCCTGGCGAGGTCGTCCGCCGTCGCGGCTTCACGCCGGATCGCGCGCTCGCCCATCGCCCAGACGCGTAGCGGGCTGTGTGGCAGCAGACAGGCAACGTCGATGTCGCGCGGGCGCCGGGCCAGCGCGTCGAGATATTGCGGGAAGGTTTCCCAGTCCCACGGCAGCCCTTCGGCCATGACCGCACCGGGAATGTCTTCCACGCCTTCCATCAACAGAATCAGCGCCTGGCGGTCTTCCTTGCGGCATGGGGCGAAGCCGACGCCACAATTGCCGAGTACCGCCGTGGTGACGCCGTGCGCGCTGCTGGGCGAGAGCGACTGCGACCAAACCGCCTGCCCATCGTAGTGGGTATGGATGTCGACGAAGCCGGGCGTGACGAGCAGTCCAGTGGCGTCGATGGTTTCCGCCGCCTCGCCGGAAAAGGCGCCGCCAACATGGACGATGCGGTCCCCGGCCAGTGCCACGTCACCGACGAAGGTGGCTTCGCCGGAACCGTCGGCAATCGTGCCGCCCTTGATTAACAGATCGACTTTCATTGCAGCGGCTCCATCGTGGGCAGAGAGTCAGGCATGGCACCGCGTTCTGCCCAGAATGCGCCTTGCGCATCGGTGTCCACGTCGATTGCACCGCGCACGCCCATGGCGCGGCGCGCCTCGGCAAGCGGCAGGTGCAGGAAATCCTCGATCCGGGCCAGGAACAGCGCGTCGCTTTCCTGCCCGACTTTCATGCCGCGCTGGATCGCGTTGACGCATGTTGGCCAGACCTGCGGATAGTGCAGAAGCGTGCGAACCGTGTAGCGCAACGATCCGAAGATCGACAGTACGCTGAGTTCGGCGGCGAGTTCCGGGTTGCGGATGAATTTGAATACGTTGGTGAGGCGATACCAGAATGGCACCAGTTCCCCCATGAAGTTGAATCCGCCGCCGCACAGGATGTGTTCGAAATCGTGGGTCTGCCCGGAACGCAGGTTGAAGAATTCCAGTTGGGTCCGCGGTTCGGTCCACGGAACGATCTGGATCTCGTAATTGCCCTGGGTCATCTGGCGATGGAAGATTCCGCCCAGCGTGCCGGGGGCATGGTCCGCAAAGTCCCCGATCGTGTAGCGCGAGACAAAACCGTCGGCGAACCATGCATCGAGTTGCGGGTTGGTCCGGCGTTCCTCGGTGAACAACGCCTCGATCCGGGCATGATCGCGCAGCGAATCGAGAATCGGCAGTAACTGGTACATTTCCGCCTGCGGCGGCATGTCCGCCCCGTTGCGCCGCAGCAGGATCATGGCCAGCCAGTCGCGCAAGGCGGCGTTGTTGAGGTATTTCGAGGAGGAGACGAGAACGCTCGACGGCGTTTCCACGGGCACCCAGCCGCGCGCCAGATAGGGTATGTCGTTCATGCCGGCCTCTCCACTTCGTGATGCGGTCTATCACGCCTTGCCGATTCCGCAAAACGCTGCCATCACCATTTTCATAGCTATTATGCGTAATGAAATTCAAGTCCAGCTTCGGCAAGTGGTTGCGCTCGGAAGGCGGATGCGGCAGGTTCGAGGCACGAAGGGGAGACGCCTTGGAACCAGAACGCAGCCAGACGGACCAAAGCCTTGCCGCGCTGTTCATCCCCTTCGCTATCGGGTCGATCCGCCTGGAGAATCGCGTGGTCATGTCGCCGATGGGGCGGGCGCACGCGCGCGATGGCGTACCCGATCCGGCCTACCGCACCTATTTCGCGCGGCGTGTGCGCGGCGGCACCCGGCTGGTGCTGAGCGGCGCCGCCGCGATCGGGCACCCGCTGGCCGACTATGACGGGACCGGGCCGGTCTTTCACGGCCGCGCGGCGCTTGGCGGGTGGCGCGATATTGCCGAAGCCGTGCACGAAGCAGGCGGCTGGTTCTGCCCGCAGTTGTGGCACACCGGCATGGCGCGTCGCGCCGAGGCTTTCGCCGATCCGGCGGCGCTGGGGCCGAGCGGGCTGTCGGTGGCGGACATTGCCGCCGGGCGCGATCCGGGCGGGAGCGCGATGACCCGGCGCGATATGGACGCCGTGCGCGACGCTTTTGCGCGCGCCGCGGACGATGCCCGGACCATCGGCTGCGATGCCATCGAGATCCACGCCGGGCATGGCTTTCTGCTCGATCAGTTCCTGTGGGCGGCAACCAACCGCCGACAGGACGAATACGGCGGTTCCCCAGCCAATCGCGCCCGCTTTCCGGCAGAAGTCGTCGCGGCCTGCCGCGCGGCTGTGGGGCCGGATTTTCCGATCCTGATGCGTATCTCGCAGTTCAAGATCGATGCCTATGATGCCCGGATCGCCAATGACGCGGACGAACTGGGGGCACTGTTGCGGCCGCTGACGGAGGCCGGGGTGTCGCTGTTCGATTGTTCGCAGCGGATGATCGACCGCCCGGCGTTCGGCGACGATGGACCAAGTCTGGCCGGTTGGGTGCGTCGGCTGACCGGCTGTCCGGTCATGGCGCTAGGCTCTCTCGGCGTCGCCCGGCCGTTTCGCGAAGACGAAGCCGCCGATCCGCGCCTGGCCGTGCCTACGGTGTCCCTTGCCCCCGTCGAGGCGGCGGCGCGGATGATCGCTGCGGGCGAATGCGACCTGGTCGCGGCTGGCCGGGCCTTGCTGGCCGATCCCGACTGGACCGCGAAGCTTCGCGATGGCGCCACTGCGGCGATCCTGCCGCCGACGATCGATTCGATGATCGCGCTGTGCTGACGGTCATGCCGTGCCGCCCGCACCCGGCGATCGCGCAGGCATGCCGCCAGGGGCAAGCGTTGCGGACTAAAATTTCGCAATGACGTGTTAAAATCTCTGATTGACCAATTTTTGCGCTATATCGTAATGGCCGTATTACGAATTAATCGGAGAGGATTCGCCAGATGATCAACTATGGCCTTGATGGCAAAGTCGCACTCGTGACGGGGGCAGCCGGGGGCATCGGCCGGGCTGCGGCGCTGGTGTTCGCACGCTCCGGCGCCAGCGTGATGGTCAGCGACGTCGATGAGGCCGGTGGCGCCGAAACCGTTGCCGCGGTTGAGGGGCAGGGCGGAAAGGCCGCTTTCGTTCGCTGCAACGTCGCCGATGCAGCCGAAGTGAAGGCCATGGTCGCCGCCACGGTTGACAGGTTCGGCGGCCTCGATTGCGCGTTCAACAACGCCGGGATCAACCGGATCGGCGACGACGAGTACGACGATGCGATCTGGGAGCGCAACATCGGCATCAACCTGTCGGGCGTGATGCGCTGCATGCGTGAAGAGGCAGAGGTGATGCTGTCGCGCGGCGGTGGCGCGATCGTCAACACCGCCTCGATCAACGGGATTGTCGGCAACCCCAGCCAGCCGGCCTATGTCGCGGCCAAGCATGGCGTCGTCGGCCTCGCCCGCCATGGCGCGCTGCGCTGGGCCAAGACCGGCATTCGCGTCAACGCGGTCTGCCCCGGCGTGATCGAAACGGGCATGACCATGCCGCTTCTCGCCAACCCGGAAATCAAGGCCCTTGTCGAAGGAATGACGCCAATGGGCCGGATGGGCAGCGCCAAGGAAGTCGCGGAGGCGGTGGTCTGGCTCTGCTCGTCGGCCGCCAGCTTCGTCACCGGCCATGCCATGATCGTCGACGGCGGCAACACCGCATTCTGAAGCGGCGGCCGCGCAGGGCGCGGCGGCTTTCGCGCCGACCGGCGAACCGGTGGCGCAGTGTCAGGGAGAATCTCCATGAACAAGATTTGCATGAGCACATGCTCGGCCTTGGCGTTCGCCGTCGTGCTCTCGGCAATGCCTGCCCGGGCGCAGGATAGTGCCGACAGCAGCGATGGCGGCAAGGCCGGGGAAATCGTCGTCACCGCGCGCAAGACCGCTGAGCGGTTGCAGGACGTGCCTATCGCCGTCACCGCGCTCTCGGGTCGCGCGCTCGAAGCCCGCGGTATCGCTTCGGTCACTGAGATACAGCAGGCTGTGCCGAACATGCAGTTCACCCCCGGCACCGGCGGCAACAGCGGCGCGATCGCGCCGTTTATCCGCGGCGTGGGCGAAAACGACTTCATAATCACCGCCGATCCGGCGGTCGGCACCTATTTCGATGGGGTCTATGTAGCCCGCACCTTCGGCGCCTCGGCGGAACTGCTCGACGTGGAGCGCGTGGAAGTGCTGCGCGGGCCGCAAGGATCGCTGTTCGGCAAGAACACCGTCGGCGGCGCGATCAACGTCGTCACTCGCCTTCCGGGCGACCGGACCGAGATGGAAGGTGACGTCCGTTATGGGTCGTACAACGATTTCCGCGTCCGCGCCCGTGTCGCCACCCCGCTGGGCGGCGGATTCTCGCTCGGCCTGTCAGGGCTCGGCGAATGGGGCGACGGCTG
>JAGWUU010000187.1 GCA_028868335.1 Sphingomonadales bacterium
CCCGCTGAAGGTACCCTATGGGTGGTCGGGCCGGGGGCGCGGGCCGGTGTTGCAAAGCTATTTGCGGATGCAAATAGCGCACCCAGAGAAAACCCCGCCATCACTGCGCCTCCAACTCGCGGCTGAGGCTGGCGTGGAAGCGGTCGGCGAAGCGCTGGAGCCGCGCCTCGATCTGGTCGACCCGGTGCGAGAAGCGGTTGTAGGCGATCACGGCCGGGATCGCCGCGAACAGCCCGATCGCCGTGGCGAACAACGCCTCGGAAATGCCCGGCGCGACGACGGCGAGCGAGGAATTCTGTTGCTGCCCGATCTGGAAGAACGAATTCATGATCCCCCAGACCGTGCCGAACAACCCGACGAACGGAGCTACCGCGCCCACCGTGGCGAGGAAGTTGAGTCGATCGGACAGGCGATCGGCCTCCTGCGCGGTCGCTCCGTCCATCGCGGTGACGAGGCGCTGGCGCGTGCCTTCGCGATCGATGCCGCGCCCGCCGTTGGAGCGTCGCCACTCGGCAAGGCCGGCGGCGGCGACCCGGGCCGAAGGCGTGTCGGTGTGCGCGTATTCGGCCTGGAACGCCTCGATGTCCTTGGCCTTCCAGAACTCGCGTTCGTACACGTCGCAACGCTTGCGGATTCCGGCGGAGCGCAGGCTGAACGAGATGATGATCATCCACACCCAGACCGAGGCCAGGATCAGCCCGGCCATCACCACCTGGACGACGATGTCGGCATCCATGAACAGCTTGACCGGGTTGAGGTGGCGCGGCGCATCGGCGCTTGCGGCCAGGATGGAAAGCATTGTCATCGTGTTCCTTCGGGGAGGATGGAGGCGAAAGCGGCGCGCCATGCAGCGGGCATCCGGCGCGGACGGCCATCGGGCGCTACGAAGCCGACGCGGAACGTGGCTTCGGATAGCAGAAGGCTATCCTCGCGGAAGGCCTTCTGGTGCATTCGGCACGATGCCGCGCCCAGTTCGGTGCAGCGCGTCTCGATCAGCACGCCATCGTCCAGCCGCGCCGGGGCGGCATAGCGGATCGCCAGGTCGGCGACGGCGAAGGCACCTTCGCCCGCATCGTTGACCGCGCGCTGATCGATCCCCAGCAGCCTGACGAAATCAGAGCGGGCGCGTTCGAACCAGCGCAGATAGTTGGCGTGATAGACCACCCCCGACAGGTCGGTATCCTCGAAATAGGCGCGCACCGCGAAACGGTGGACCGTTCCATCGATCAGGCCGCAAGGCAGGGGCGGAAATGACGTCATGCCGCCAGTCCTTTAGCAAGCCCGCGAGTCGCAGGGCAAGGGCGCGAACTCAATTCGCCGCGCCAACCCAACCGCTCGTCATCAACGCGCCAGCATCGGCCCCAGCGGGCGTCCGCCGAAGATGTGGACGTGAAGGTGCGGCACTTCCTGATGACCATTCTGGCCGACGTTGGCGAGCAGGCGATAGCCCGGCTCGACCAGCCCGGCCTGCCGCGCGACCGTGCCGACCGCGCGGACGAATCCGGCGATCTCCTCCGCCGGGGCCTTGGCCGAAAAATCGTCCCAGCTCACGTAACGCCCCTTGGGGATCACCAGTACGTGGAACGGCGCCTGGGGGTTGATGTCGTGGAAGGCCAGCGCCCATTCGTCCTCATAGACGGTCTTGCTGGGAATCTCCCCGCGCAGGATTTTCGCAAAAATGTTCTGGTCGTCATAGGGCTGGGTGGCGTCGATCGGCATCTATTCGCTCCGGCTGGCTTTTTCGGCGATCCCGCTGATTCCGTCTCGGCGATCGAGTTCGGCGAGGACTTCTTCGAGGCTGACCCCCTTGGCATCGAGCAGGACGAGCAGGTGAAACAGCGTATCCGCCGCCTCGCCCACCAGTTCCTCTCGGCTGCCGGAGAGCGCGGCGATCACCGTTTCAACCGCTTCCTCGCCCAGCTTCTTGGCGATTACCGGCAGCCCGCGCGCATGAAGCTTCGCCACCCACGAGGTTGCGGGATCGGCATCACGTCGCGCGGCGATGGTGGCGGCAAGGCGGGTCAGGGTGTCCATGCGTTCGGACATGCCAAGCTAACCCCGTGCGGGCAAGCGCCCATTACCCTCGGGCCGGGAGACCGGCTGCGCGCAGGGCCGCATGGGCTTCGGCAATGGTGTGTGTGCCGAAGTGGAAGATCGAGGCGGCCAGCACCGCGCTGGCGTGGCCCTTGGTCACGCCCTCGACCAGGTGGTCGAGCGTGCCGACCCCGCCCGAAGCGATCACCGGAATGCTCACCGCGTCGGCGATGGTCCGGGTCAGCTCAAGGTCGTAGCCCGCCTGCGTTCCGTCGCCGTCCATCGAGGTGACGAGCAACTCGCCCGCGCCCAGCTCGGCAAGACGGATGGCGTGCGCGACCGCGTCGATCCCGGTGGCCTTGCGCCCGCCGTGGGTGAAGATTTCCCAATGATCGCCCTGCCGCCGCGCATCGACCGAGGCGACGACGCACTGGCTGCCCATCTTCTGCGCGATGTCGGCGACGACCTCGGGCCGGGAAACGGCGGCGGAGTTGACCGCGACCTTGTCCGCCCCTGCCAGCAGCAGCGCCCGCGCGTCCTCCACGCTGCGCACTCCGCCGCCGACCGTCAGCGGCATGAAGCACACTTCCGCGGTGCGGCGCACCACGTCAAGCAGCGTGCCGCGTCCTTCGTGGCTGGCACTGATGTCGAGGAAGCACAGTTCGTCCGCGCCGGCGGCGTCATAGGCGCGCGCCTGCTCGACCGGATCGCCCGCGTCCTTGAGGTCGACGAAGTTGACGCCCTTGACCACGCGCCCGTCGCGCACATCAAGGCAGGGGATGATGCGGATACGGACGGTCACGTCCGGTTCGCCATTGCAATCGCCGCCGCCAGATCGAGCCGCCCTTCGTAGAGCGCCCGCCCGGTAATCACGCCTTCGATCCCCTCGTGGGCATGGAGAGCGAGGACGTGAATGTCATCCAGCCCCTTGACCCCGCCCGAGGCGATCACCGGAATGTTCACCCGGCGCGCGAGGTCCACCGTGGCATCGATGTTGACGCCCTTGAGCAGCCCGTCGCGGCCGATGTCGGTGAACAGCAGACTGGCAACCCCGGCATCCTCGAACCGCCGGGCAAGGTCGACCACCTCGACATCGGAGACATCGGCCCAGCCCTCGGTCGCGACCATGCCATCCCTGGCATCGACCGCGACGACGATGCCACCGGGAAACTCCTTGGCCATGTCCTTCACGAATTCAGGGTCTTTCAGCGCGGCGGAGCCCATCACCACGCGGCTGACACCAAGATCGAACCATCCCGCCACCGCCTCGCGCGTGCGGATCCCCCCGCCAAGCTGGACGTGGCCGGGGAACACTTCAAGAATGCCCTCAACCGCCTCGCGGTTCTCGGCCCGGCCGGCGAAGCTGCCATCGAGATCGACCACGTGGAGGAACTGCGACCCGGCCTCGGCGAACAGCATGGCCTGCGCCGCCGGGTTGTCGCCATAGACCGTGGCGCGGTCCATGTCGCCCTCGGCCAGGCGGACGACCTGCCCGGCCTTGAGGTCGATGGCGGGGAAGATGATCATGGGCGCCACTCCAGAAACCGTTCCAGCAACGCCAGCCCGTAGGCCTGGCTCTTTTCAGGGTGGAACTGCACCCCCACCAGATTGTCGCGCCCGACCGCGGCGACCAGTCCGCCCCCATGATCGGTCATGGCGAGGACGTGGCGGCCATCATCCGGCGCGAAGTGGTAGGAGTGGAGGAAGTAAGCCTCGCCCGGTTCGACCAGCGGGGCATGGGGCGCCGTCTGCACGTCATTCCAGCCCATGTGCGGCACCTTGATCGCCGGATCGGTGCGCTCGATCAGCCGGACCTCGCCGGGGATCCAGCCGAGGCCGGGCGTATCGCCATGCTCGACCCCGGTGGTGGCGAGAAGCTGCATCCCGACGCAAATGCCAAGGAACGGCGCGCCGCCGACGAACACCCGCTCTTCCATCGCCGCGACCATATGCGGCACCGCGCGCAGCCCCTCGGCACAGGCCTTGAAGCTGCCTACGCCGGGAAGGATCACCCGGTCGGCAGCGCGAACCACCTCAGGATCGGAGGTGAGCGTCACCCGCTCGCAACCGGCAGCCTTCAGGGCATTGGCAACTGAATGAAGGTTGCCCGCGCCGTAGTCGACGAGGGCGACAACCTCAGCCACGTTCCGTCTCCCGCTGACGCGGGGGCAACACCGGCCCACCCCCCCGGCCCAACCACCCACAGGGTATCCTAAGCGGGTGGTTGGGCCGGGGGAGCGGGCCGGTATTGCAAGCCAGCTGCGAAGGCTGCTGACTACCCACCAAGGATCCCCTTGGTGCTCGGCACTGCCCCGCCCTTGCGCGGATCAAGCTCTACCGCTGCGCGCATGGCGCGGGCAAAGCCCTTGTAGATGCCTTCGCAGATGTGGTGGTTGTTCTGGCCGTAGAGCTGCTCGATGTGCAGCGTCATACCGACGGCCTGGGCGATCGACTGGAACCAGTGTTCGAACAGCTCGGTATCCATTTCGCCGAGCCGCTCCTGGGTGAAGCGCGCATTCCACACCAGCCAAGGGCGGCCCGAAATGTCGATCACAACGCGGGTCAGCGCTTCGTCCATCGCCGAATGTGCCTCGCCATAGCGGCCGATCCCGGCCTTGTCGCCCAGCGCCTGGGCAATCGCCTGGCCGATCGCGATCGCACTGTCCTCGGTGGTGTGGTGCTGGTCGACGTGGAGGTCGCCCTTGATGTGGCAGGTGATGTCGATCAGCGAATGGCGGCTGAACTGCTCGATCATGTGATCGAGAAAACCGATCCCGGTGGACACGTCATAGGTGCCGGTCCCATCGAGGTTCACCTCGACCCGAATGTCGGTTTCGTGCGTCTTGCGGGCAACTTTGGCGGTGCGCATGGCGCTGGCCTATAGGCTGGAATGTGGCCCGTGCAAGCGCTTTGCCCCTTGACCACGGCGCTTGGCGCATCCACTTGAACTCCATGAGTGACGATACGCCTGACAGCCTGATCCCCTACGATGAAATCGTGCAGGAGGCCCTGCGCGCCGTGGTGGGCCGGGTGCTGGGTCAGATCGAATCGTCCGGCGGCACGCTTCCGGGCGACCATCACTTCTACATCACCTTCAAGACCGGGGCGGCGGGCGTGTCGATTCCGGCGCACCTGAAGGAACGCTTTCCCGACGAAATGACCATTGTTCTGCAGAACAAGTTCTGGGACCTGAACGTCGCGGAAGATCATTTCTCCGTTGGTCTTTCGTTCAACCAGATGCCGACGAAGCTGGTGATACCCTTCGCGGCGATCACCGCCTTCGTCGATCCGGCGGTCGATTTCGGGCTGCAATTCCAGGCGATGAGCGAGCCGGACGGACCCGAACCGCACGACGAAGCCGAAAACGATTCGCCCGACAGTGATCACAAGTCCGGCGGCGATGATGGCTCCAACGTCGTGACGATTGATTTCGGGCGCAAGAAATAGGGCCAACGATGGCCAACAACCGCATTCTCGCTGAAATCGCGCGCAAGGGCGGCGGCAAGCTGCTCGATACGGCAGTTGGACGGGTGCTGCCCGCCGATTCCGAACCGGCAAGAAAAACTCTGCTCGGCGGGATTGCCGCAGCCGTGGCGATCCGTGTCGCGACCCGCTCGGTTCCCGGCGCGCTGGTGATTGGCGGCGGCATCATAGCCAAGCGGCTCTATGACCGGCGCCACGCCCGCAAGGCCGACGCCGCCAAGGAAAAAGACGCGAGCGATGCTTGATCGCCGCCGCATCCTGCGCGATTGAAGCCCATGCACTCCAGCGACACCCTCCAGCGCCGCGGCCTGATGTTCATCCTTTCCTCGCCCTCGGGTGCTGGCAAGACCACGATCTCGCGGATGCTTCTCCAGGCCGATCGCGAGATTTGCCTGTCGGTTTCGGTGACGACCCGGCCGATGCGCCCGGGCGAGGTTGACGGCAAGGACTACATCTTCGTCGACCAACCGACCTTCGACCGGATGGTGGCGGAAGAACTGTTCCTCGAATGGGCGCACGTCTTCGGCCATTCCTACGGCACGCCCAAGGCCCAGGTGAAGGCCGGGCTGCGCGAGGGGCAGGACTTCCTGTTCGACATCGACTGGCAGGGCACCCAGCAGCTCTACCAGAAGCTGGAAACCGACGTCGTCCGCGTGTTCCTGCTCCCGCCCAGCATCGAGGAACTGCGCCGTCGCCTGACCGGACGCGGGACCGATAGCGCCGAGGTGATCCAGGCCCGCATGGACCGCGCCCGCGGCGAGATCAGCCACTGGGACGGCTACGACTATGTCGTGGTCAACGA
>JAGWUU010000188.1 GCA_028868335.1 Sphingomonadales bacterium
GCGCCGTTCGTCAAGGTCGAGGCGACCAAGTTCACCGAGGTCGGCTATGTCGGCCGCGATGTCGACCAGATCGCTCGCGATCTGGTCGAGGAAGCGATCCGGCTGGAAAAGGATCGTCGCCGCGATGCCGTGCGCGAAGCGGCCGAAAAGGCTGCGATGGACCGCCTGCTCAAGGCGCTGGTGGGCGATGGCGCGTCCGAGGCGACCCGCGAAAGCTTCCGTCAGCGCATCGTCGAAAAGGCGATGGACGAAACCGAAGTGGAAATCGAGGTCGAGGATGCGCCGTCCGGCGGGTTCGATATTCCCGGCATGCCCGGCGGGGTGGGGATGATCAACCTGTCCGACATGATGAACAAGGCGATGGGCAAGCAAAGCCTCAAGCGGCGCAAGCTCAAGGTGCCCGACGCCTGGGCCAAGCTGGTCGACGAGGAAGCCGAAAAGCGCATGGACCAGGACGACGTTGCCCGCGTCGCCCTCGCCAACGCCGAGACAAACGGCATCGTATTCATCGACGAGATCGACAAGATCGCGGTTTCCGACGTGCGCGGCGGATCGGTCAGCCGCGAGGGCGTGCAGCGCGACCTGCTGCCGCTGATCGAGGGCACCACGGTTGCGACCAAGTACGGGCCGATGAAGACCGACCATGTGCTGTTCATCGCCTCGGGCGCGTTCCACATCGCCAAGCCTAGCGACATGCTGCCCGAATTGCAGGGCCGCCTGCCGATCCGGGTCGAGCTGTCGGCGCTGTCCGAGGACGATTTCGTCCGCATCCTGTCGGAAACGCGCGCCAACCTCGTCGAACAGTACCGCGCCCTGCTCGCCACCGAGAAGGTCAGCGTCGACATCACTCCCGAAGCGGTGCGCGAGGTTGCCCGCATTGCCGCACAGGTCAACGAAAGCGTCGAGAACATCGGCGCGCGGCGGCTTCAGACGGTGATGGAAAAGCTGCTCGAGGAACTGAGCTTCGAGGCCGAGGACCGCGAGGGCGAGACGGTGCGCGTGGATGAAGACTATGTGCGCGACCGGCTGGCGGGCCTTGCACGGGATACGGATCTGTCGAAGTACATTCTCTGAGGGCGCCATGCCCGGCAAGGCGGCGTCGGCTCAATCTCCCGGCGGCGCCACATTACAAATCGGACATGCCCGGGCCAGAGTCCCTCAAGGCGCGCTGTGCGACAAGGCCGCTTCTGCCGGGCACACCGCGCGGCGGGAATGTTTCGTGAAAGGGTTCGCTATGGGTATGAAGGATTTCCTCGAAGAAGCAGCCGGAGCCTTCGCCGCCGACAAGGCGCTTGAAGCGGCCGATCCGGAAGCCGGCTTCCTCGCCAAGGCGGCTGCTGCCGTTGCCGGCTACGAAGGCGTGGCCAAGCTGAAGGAACATTTTGCCGAGGGCGATCAGCCCGCCGAAGGCGAAACCGCCAGCGACAACGAAGAGGCTCAGGATCAGCAGCCGGAAGACGGCTCGAACTGATCGGATAGTATCGCATCGGTGGTCGGACCCGGTCCCCCTGGGGTCGGGTCCGATTGCTGTTGCAGCGTGGCGAACGCCGTCGCCCGCCGAGGGTTGGATTGCCCGGCAAGGTTGGCTAGACCCGGCCCATGCAGACTCCCGATGACCGTCCGATCTATCGCCTTCTCACCGGCAAGGATGACCGTGCCTTTTGCGAGCGCGTGTCCGAGGCGCTGGAGCAGGGCTGGCGGCTCCATGGGTCGCCGAGTCTCGCATGGGATGAGGAGGGCGGCTACATGAAGGCCGCGCAGGCGGTGATCTGGCACGAGTTCAACCAGAAATAAACCCAACTTAACAAGCCGTTTGCAATACCGGCTGGGCGATGATCGGCGCGGGTCGCTTGCAAGCAAAGCCATTGTCCCCTAGCCAAACGGGGACGGGGTGGGGTGAAACATGCTCGAAGCGGGTGGCTGCCATTGCGGCGCCGTGCGATACCGGATTGATGCCGAGCCGGTGTTCATCGGCGTTTGCCATTGCTCGGATTGCCGACGGCATGCGGGCGCTCTTGCGGTGGCATGGATTTCGATCCCGGCCGCCGGGCTTACCGTCACCTTGGGCAAGGTATCGCCCTATGCATCATCTCCGGGCGTCGAACGGCAATTCTGCGGCACCTGCGGCACGGGCCTGTTTTACTATAACGAGAGCTTCCTGCCGGGGCTGGTCGACATTCAGCTCATCACGCTGGACAACGCCGCCGACATCAAGCCGCAAATGCACCTCCAGATGGCCGATGCGCTGCCGTGGGAGAAGGACCTGCTGCATATCCCCAAATTCGAGCGCTATCCTGAAGCGCTGGCGCACTATCATTGAGGATTGCTGAGGGCCGGCCGGGGCTTCACTCCGCCGCCACGCCAACCTCCTCCACCATCTCGGCCTGCCGCGCCCACATTTCCGCGTAGAGCCCGTCGCGGCGCAGCAGTTCGGCGTGGGTGCCCTGTTCGGCGAGGCGGCCCTCGTTCAACACGAAGATCCGGTCGGCGTCGGCAATGGTCGAGAGACGGTGGGCGATGGAGAGCGAGGTGCGACCCTCCGCCACGGAATGCAGCGTGGCGAGAATGTCCTGCTCGGTGCGGGTGTCGAGCGCGCTGGTCGCTTCGTCGAGCAGCAGGATCGGCGGGTTCTTGACCAGGGTGCGGGCGATGGCGACGCGCTGCTTTTCCCCTCCCGAAAGCTTTAGTCCGCGTTCGCCGACCTCGGTATCGAAGCCCTGCGGCAATCGCTCGATCAGGCCGGTCAGCGCTGCGCCGCGCGCCGCGCGCTCCACCTCGTCCACGGTGGCTCCGTCGCGGCCATAGGCGATGTTGTAGCCGATGGTGTCGTTGAACAGCACCGAATCCTGCGGGACGATGCCGATCGCCTGGCGCAGCGAGGATTGCGTCACTTCGCGGATGTCCTGCCCGTCGATCAGGATGCGGCCGGACCAGGGATCATAGAACCGGAACACCAGCCGGGCGATGGTGCTCTTGCCCGCGCCGGACGGGCCGACCAGCGCGACCTGGTGCCCGGCGGGCACCTCGAACGAAAGGCCGTTGAGGATCGTGCGGTCGGGCTCGTAGCCGAACACCACGTTGTCGAACACCAGCGTCGGGCGGGTGATCACCAGCGCCGGTGCGCCCGGAGCATCCTGCACCTCGACCGGCGTATCCATCAGCTTGAACATCGCCGCCATGTCGATCAGCCCCTGGCGGATGGTGCGATAGACCATGCCCAGCATGTCGAGCGGGCGGAACAGTTGCGTCAGGTAAGTCTGGACGAAGACGAGCTGGCCGATCGAGTAACGCCCGTTGTACCAGCCCCACACCGTATAGGCCATGGCCCCGGCCATCAGCAGGTTGACCACCAGCGCCTGCGCGATGTTGAGCAGTCCAAGGCTGTTCTCGCTCTTCACCGCAGCCAGCGCGTAGGCGCCGGTGGCCTGGGCGTAGCGGGCCTCCTCGCGCGGTTCGGCGCTGAAATATTTCACCGTCTCGTAATTGAGCAGCGAATCGACCGCCCGCGACAGCGCCTGCCCGTCGAGCGTGTTCATCTCCTCGCGCAGCTTGGAGCGCCACTCGGTGATCGTCCGGGTAGCCCAGATGTAGGCGACCACCGCCACCGCCGTCGCCGCGACCAACCCCCAGCCGAAGTTGACATAGAAGATCACCGCGACGATGCCGAGTTGCAGCACCGTCGGCACCACGTTGAACAGCATGAAATAGAGCATCACGTCGATGCTCTTGGTCCCGCGCTCGATGGTCTTGGTGACTTCGCCGGTGCGGCGGGCAAGGTGAAAGCGCAGCGACAGCCGGTGAAGCCGGGCAAACACGTCCTCGGCCAGTTGCCGGGTTGCGTCCTGGCCCACCCGCTCGAACACGATGTTGCGCAGGTTGTCGAACACCACGGCGCCGAAGCGACCCGCGCCATAGGCCACGACCAGCGCCAGCGCGAGCCGCAGCGCCGCCGGGCCCTTGACGTTCATCGCGTCGATCGCGTCCTTGAGGGCATAGGGCAGCGCCAGCGTCACCGCCATCGAGGCAAGGATCAGCAGGCACGACAGCACGATCCGCCGACGCAGCCCGGGATTGTCGTGCGGCCACAGGTAGGGAAGGAAACGGCGCAGCGTGCCCCAGCCATCGTGGCGGGCATTGCGATCGGGCGAGGGGCTGTCAGGCGGCATCACCCGCAATGTAGGAACAATGCGCCGGAACGGAAGGCCGAGCGGCCAATCCGCTCTGCCGGAATGGTCAGCCGACCGACCTGGTCCAGATGGGGCTGCTCCCGGAATCGAGCTTGTTGGCCACGTCGCGAGGCAGGTCGAACATCACCTTGCGGGTCGAAAAGTCGATCGCGATCCGCCGGAACACCTGCAATTCGCGCATTCCCAGCAGGATCGCCGGCTTGTCCGAAAGTTCGAGCACTTCGAAAGCCGGCGCGTCGGCATAGGCGATCCGCATGTTGTTGATCGAAATCCCGCCCATCGTCAGGTTTCTGCCAAGGCCGATATCCGCTTCGATCTCCTGCCCGGTGACACTGCGGATAGAGGTCTTTTCATTGCCCTTGTGGCGCTTGCTGATCGCATTCTGGAGCGCCCGGTTGCCGATCGTGTCATAAGCACCGGTGTCGATCACGACATTGGTGGAAATGCCGTCGATGTTGGCATTGGTGACGATCAACTGACCCGATCGCCGCCGCGCCGTAACGACGATTTCAAAGCCCCGGTTTCCGCCCAACTCCTTCGCATCGCCGATCGCCATCAGGCGCTTGTCGAAATCGATCAGCACCCGCTGGCCTTGCAGGCTGTCGATCCCGAGAATGCCGTCGGCGCCGATGTTCTGGCCTTCGAGCAGCGGCGCGAAAAGTCCGTAATAGCTGCGGCGGCCAATATCGAGCTGATCGACCGACACGGCATCGACCTGCTGCCTGCCCGCCACGCCGACCAGAGTGGCACGCGACTTTGTCGGCATTGCCAGCCTTGCGGCAAGGTCAGTGCTGAGCACGGTGTTCTGCGCGCCGGTATCGACCAGGAAACGGAACGGACCCTTTTCCTGGACCCGCACCGGCACGGTCATCCGGCCTGACAGGTCCTTTTGCAGCCCGACAACATCGACATTGCTGCCTTGCAGCGTTCCGGTCTGGCCCGCGATCACGGGGATCGCGGCCAACAGTGGCACCAGCGGAGCCAATAAAGGGGAAATAGGCATGATGCTTCTCCCAACGGCGCCAGAATACCATGTCCGTCCCCTTTGCGCCATGCCGCTGGTCGGATGGCGGTGACGGTCGATCGGCGTGGGGGCGGGCAGCGAAATCAAGGCATTCGTCTTTACTTAATCTGGCAATGCTATGCGGACGGGCGATGCGGAACCTATTCCCCCTGTTGCGTGACAAGGCCGTACGCACCCTGCGCGAGGCGCAATTCGCCCGCGTCGCGCGCGGCGTGCGGCAGACCCCGCCGGTCCGCGCGACAGACGATGGCGTGATCCTGTTCTCGATGATCGGCACCCGCGTTGTCGATGCCTATCTGCTGGCCGCGAAATCGCTTCATGCCCGGCTTGGCCGGGGCCGCTTCGTCGTGCTTGACGACGGCACCCTGACGGCAGCCGACCGTAACACGCTGGCCCATCATCTCGATAACCCGGAAATCCGCCCGATCGCCGATGTCGCGGTTGGGGATTGCCCGCGCGGCGGCTGCTGGGAGCGGTTGCTGACCCTGCTCGAACTGCGCCGCGATTCCTATGTCATCCAGCTCGATTCCGATACCGTCACGCTCGGCCCGCTCGACGAGATCGCCGCAGCGATCGACGCCGGGCGCAACTTCACGCTGAAGGGCGATGCCACGTCGCGCTGGGGGCCGGTCGCCGACATCGCAATCCCACTCGACAGTCTGCCGGACGGTGCCCACGTCCAGGCGCGGATCGAGGCGGTGATGCACCGGATCGATGCGGGCCTGCCGCAACCCGGCCACTATGTGCGCGGCTGTGCCGGTTTCGCCGGCTTCGCCCCCGGCGGTCTTTCGCGCGATGTTGCCGATGCCTTCAGCCGCGAGGCGAGTGCGCTGCTGGGCGGCGCGAGCTGGTCGCAGTGGGGCAGCGAACAGGTCATGTCGAACGTGATCGTCTCGAACGAAGGCGAGCCGCTTTTGCTGCCATACGACCACTATATGAACTACTGGCGCGAGCCGAATCTGGGCCGGGCGTCGCTGGTCCATTTCCTGGGGACCTGCCGCTACGATCGCGGCATGTACGTCAGCGCGGCGCGTCAGGCGATTGCCGCGC
>JAGWUU010000189.1 GCA_028868335.1 Sphingomonadales bacterium
GTGACCCGCGACGGCGTGCTCCACAAGATGAGCTTCGACGACTGGAACGAGGTGATGCGGATCAACCTTGGCGGGTGCTTCAACATGGCCAAGGCGACCTTCCCCGGAATGCGCGAGCGCGGCTGGGGCCGGATCGTCAACATCGGCTCGATCAATGGGCAGGCCGGGCAATATGGCCAGGTCAACTATGCCGCGGCCAAGTCAGGCATCCACGGCTTCACCAAGGCGCTGGCGCAGGAAGGGGCCAAGTTTGGCGTCACCGTCAACGCCATCGCGCCGGGCTATATCGATACCGACATGGTCGCCGCGGTGCCGCCGCCGGTGCTGGAGAAGATCGTCGCCAAGATCCCGGTCGGACGACTTGGCCAGGCCGAGGAAATCGCCCGCGGCGTGGCGTTCCTGACCAGCGAGAACGGCGGCTTCGTCACCGGCTCGACCATGAGCATCAACGGCGGCCAGCACATGTATTGATGCGCCCGCTTGCCGGCCGGACAAGGTGACACCCTGTCCGGCCAGAATTTCTTTCAATTTCTGCCTGTTAGGCGACAAAAGGTGACGCATTCGCATTTTTGGTCGTCGCTCGCCCACGCGCCGCGCCAACCACGATGTCAACGGGCTATCCAATCATGCCATCGCCCGGCAGCGTAGGAAAATGCTTCGTCGGCGGGCGACCTCAATCGACGTAGATTCCCGCCACTTTCCAGGCACCGTCTTCGCGTATCAGCGATAGGGTTTCGGTGCCTTGCGCCTTGTTGGTGTAGCTGGTTCGGAATTTGACCAGATAGTAGCCACGGGGCGGAGCGGGAACATCTTCGACAGTGACCAGCTCGCGCGAGCGGGCCGGGCCAAATTGACCATGGACCCGACTGGCGGCATCGCTCCAGACGGCGAGTGTGTTTTGCGACTTGAACACGCTGCTGGTGCCATTCCAGCTGCCGTTCCAGTCCTTGGCGTCAACCAGGGCAAGCCATTGACGCGCGGCGTTGACCACCGCGGCTTCGGCAGGGGCACTGGTCGGTTCGGCCTCGTGCTTGGTTGATGCCGCCATCTGGGCGCCACCACCCAGTGACGCCAGGGCAAGCAGGGCTAGGGTCAGTGACATGGCAAGTCCTCCAATCAGCCAGCCATTGCGGCGCACCATGTCGGAAGCCTTGGCCGGGTGAGCAGATCGTGGCAGCAGCGATGCGCCCGAGGCATCCCCCAAAGCCTTGTCCCCCAGCAATTCGGGGTGTGGGCCCTCCGCTTCGCGCAGCAGTCGGGCCGCTTCGCGGCTGCTTGATGTCGCCATCTTGCGCCGCGCATCGCGCAGCCGCTCGTTGACAGTATGGACGGAAAGCCCAAGGTGGCGGGCCATGCTTTTGGCATCATAGCCGCTGACCAGTAGCCGCAGCGTCTCTTTCTCTTTTTCGGTCAACGCTTGATAGCCGGTGGTCATGGGGCGCATGTAAAACCGACGCATAGTGTGGGCCACCCCAAATTATTCGTATCCCTGCTTCATGACCACGCTGTTCCATCCTCCGATCAAGCGCTCGGTTGAGATCGCCGGGCACAAGACCCCGATCAATCTTGAGCCACTATTATCCAGCCTCGGGTGTGTGTGCGGGGAGCAAACGCTCGGGCGTTCTGGGCTGGTGCATCGACAAAATGTGATCGACGCCCTCCACGGTGATGCTCAGGGTGCCTTGCTCGGTGATCTCGACGTAGCCCTTCGATTTCAGATACCATGTGTGAAAATCCAGCGTGTCGTCCGAGCAACTGAACATCTGCTGGATGTAGAACCCGGCAACCCCGTGGTCCCTGAAATTCTCGCGTTTGCGCCTGTAGAGGTAAAGCAGGATATTCTTCTGCGTTTCCGCGTCCGAAATCGCGGTTTCCTCGGTAATGTGGCTTTCCTGCTCTGAACTCAGCACCCGCCCTTCGGTGTTGGAGTTGTAAACCACGTCATAGGCCGCGCGCTTGTCCGGGAATTTCAGGATGTTGTAAGCTTCGATCACCGCGGTAAAGCGATCACTATCCGCAGTTTCGGCATGGTCTGGATGGAAAATCTTGGCGAAGTGCCGATAGGCGCTTTCGATGATCTTGATGTCGCAATTGGGATTGACCTGCAGAACTTCGTAGTAATCGACGAAGGGAAGGGAATCCGGCATTTCGTTTCCTTGTTACGCAATCGCGATCGGGGAGGAAGGGGCAGTCCTTGCCCGCCACATTCTGATCGACGCGGCACCCGCGTCAAGCCTTTGGGAAAGCTTACCTCCATTGCGCAACGGAATCGGAAAGCTGTTTTCGACGGCGCGCGCCACGGCTAGGGTTCAGGTCCGATGACCACGCTGTTCCACCCTCCGATCAAGCGCTCGGTTGAGATCGCCGGGCACAAGACCTCGATCAGTCTTGAGCCGCTGTTCTGGGAAATGCTGAAGCAGGCCGCAAAGGCGGAAGGGTTGCCGATCAACGCTCTCGTTGCCCGGATCGACGCCGAGCGCATTCAGGCGCCAGTCCCGCCGGGGCTGGCGGGCGCGGTGCGGGTCTGGCTGGTAGGATGGATGGCGTCGCGGCTGGGTGGCTAGGCGTGACCATGCAATGCCATCAGCAGCAGGCCACCCGTCGCACAGGCTGCCAGAACCCTCGCGACTGACCACTTGAAGCGGAACGCCAGGACGATCGCCATGGCCGCCAGCACGGCGGCGCGCCAATCAAGGCTGGTCCAGTCTGGCAGCGTAATGTGCAGCGGACCGGCTTGCAGCACGGCGGTCTGCGCGAACAGGACGTGGATCAGGAACCACGCGGTCAGGTTGGCGATCACTCCGACCACCGCGGCGGTCAGCGCGGCCAGCCCACCCTTGAGCCGCGTCGCGTGTTCCAGCCGCTCGATCCACGGCGCGAACGTGAAGATCCACAGGAAGCACGGCGCGAACGTCACCCAGGTCGTCAGCACCGCGCCCAGCACTCCGGCCGTCAACGGGCTGAACGGGGCGGGGGCGCGGAAGGCCGCCAGATAACCGACGAACTGCGTCACCATGATCAGTGGACCGGGTGTCGTTTCGGCAAGACCGAGGCCGTCCGCCATCTCTCCGGGAGTAAGCCAGCCGAACCCCTGCACCGCCTGCTGCGCCATGTAGGCGAGTACTGCATAGGCTCCGCCAAACGTGACGATCGCCAGCTTGGAGAAGAACACCCCTATCTTCCACAACACATGATGGGGGCCAAGCAGGCTGAGGACCAGAACCAGCGGCAAGGCCCATATCGCGCCCCACAGCAACAGCGCGCGCAGGCTCTCCCGCCATGGGGGCGAGGTGGTCGGCGCCGCGTGTCCATCAGGCTTGAGCGCCAGCAACGCGGGCCGCCATGCTGCCACCGCCATGCCAACCGCGCCCGCGCCCAGCACGACCAGCGGAAAGGGCAGGTTGAACGCGAACAACGCAACGAATGCAGCCATGGCCAGACCGCGCTTGAACCCGGTGTTCAGCGCCCGTCCGGCGATCCGCAGCAGCGCTTGCACGACGATCGCCAGCACCGCCGCCTTGATCCCCAGAAACAGCGCGGCAAACCAGCCAAGATGCGCGGCGAAGCCATAGAGCATCGACAGCGCCAGCATCACCACCGCACCGGGAATCACGAACAGCAGCCCGGCCGTGAGTCCGCCCTTCGTTCCGTGCAGCTTCCATCCGATCCACGTCGCGAGTTGCTGCGCCTCCGGTCCGGGCAACAGGTGGCAGAAATTGAGCGCGTGGAGGAACTGCTCCTCGCCTACCCATTCGCGCTGCTCCACCAGCTCGCGGTGCATCAGCGCGATCTGCCCGGCGGGACCGCCAAAGCTGAGCAGCCCGATGCGGGTAAACACCGTCAACAGGTCACGAAAGGAGGGTGTGCTTGCGGAACTTGTCACCGTTCAACCCAATACCTCGGGCCCGCGCGCGGCGGGCCGACAAGGCAACGCTTGGGCGGTGAGGCCTGACCGGGAGGTTGCTTCGCCCCGGTGCGCAGTGTTTCGCATGAACCGGGGCGGGAGATCAATCCCCGCCGACACGCTCGATCTGCGCGCCGACCAGGGCCAGCTTCTCCTCCAGCCGTTCGTATCCGCGATCGAGGTGGTAGAGGCGGTGAACCTGCGTCTCGCCCTCGGCGGCGAGGCCGGCGATGACAAGGCTCATCGAGGCGCGCAGATCGGTCGCCATCACTTCGGCGCCGGTCAGCTTGCCAACGCCGTGGACGATCGCGGTGCGCCCCGAGGTTTCGATGTGCGCGCCCATACGGTTGAGCTCGGGAACGTGCATGTAGCGGTTCTCGAAGATCGTCTCGGTCAGCACCGAGGTCCCTTCGGCGAGGCACAGCATGGCCATGAGCTGCGCCTGCATGTCCGTGGCGAAGCCGGGGTAGGGCGCGGTCGAGACGTTGACGGCACTGAGCTTGCCGTCGGCATTGATCTGGATCCCCCCGGCCTTCGGCTCGACGTGGATGCCCGCGTCGCGAAGCGCCTGGACGGTCGCGTCCATCTCGTCGATCACGGCATGCTTCAGGAACACCTCGCCCCCGGTGATCGCCGCGGCGCAGGCATAGGACCCGGCCTCGATCCGGTCGGACATGACGCGATAGGTCGCACCATGAAGGCGCGGGACGCCGTGGATGGTGATGTCGCTGGTGCCGATGCCCTCGATCTGCGCGCCCATCGCTACCAGCAGGTTGCACAGGTCGACGATCTCGGGCTCGCGCGCGGCGTTGTGCAGCACCGACTTGCCGGTACACAGCACGGCGGCCATCAGCGCGTTCTCGGTCGCGCCGACCGAAACGACCGGAAAGGAATAGCGCCCACCCGGCAGGCCGCCGTCGGGCGCCATCGCCTTCACATAGCCCGCCGCCAGCTCGATATGCGCGCCGAACGCTTCAAGCGCCTTGAGGTGCAGGTCGATAGGACGATTGCCGATCGCGCAGCCGCCGGGAAGCGAGACGGTAGCCTCGCCCATCCGCGCCAGCATCGGGCCAAGCACCAGGATCGAGGCGCGCATCTTGCGCACCAGTTCATAGGGGGCGACCGAGCTGGTGATGCGCGGCGCCTCCAGCGTCATCACCCGGCCAAAGTCCTCGGGCCGTGATCCGGCGATGGTGGTGGAAATGCCGAACTGGTTCATCAGGTGCTGGAACCCGTCGATGTCGGCCAGCCGCGGCAGGTTGCGCAGCGTTACCGGTTCTTCGGTCAACAGCGCGCAAGGCAGCAGGGTGAGCGCGGCGTTCTTCGCGCCGGAAATGGGAATCGTGCCGGAAAGGCGCTTTCCGCCCTCGATGATGATCTTGTCCATTGCTGCCGTGTAGCGCGATTCGCGTGGGCAGCAAGCGGGCGGACACGCGCTCGCTTGCGCAAATTGTGTGAAACCGCTTTAACCGTGCTGCAACAAGGTCATGGTTAATACCGCACGCATGAGTGACGCACCCGCCAAGAAGCCCATTCGCAAAGCCGTGTTCCCGGTTGCCGGGATGGGCACGCGCTTCCTTCCCGCAACCAAGGCGATCCCCAAGGAAATGCTGCCGATCATTGATCGCCCGCTGATCCAGTACGCGGTCGACGAAGCGCGCGAGGCGGGGATCGAACAACTGATCTTCGTCACCGGGCGCGGCAAGACGGCGATCGTCGAACATTTCGACCACGCTTTCGAGCTTGAGACGACCATGGCCGAACGCGCCAAGTCGCTCGAGATACTGGAACCGACACGAATCCAGCCGGGCAACCTCGTCGCGGTGCGCCAGCAGGTGCCGCTTGGCCTTGGCCACGCCATCTGGTGCGCTCGCGCGATCGTCGGCGATGAACCCTTCGCAATCTTCCTGCCGGACGAACTGATGATTGGCACGCCCGGCTGCATGAAGCAGATGGTCGAAGCCTACAACGAAGTGGGAGGCAATCTCATCTCGGTGCTTGAAGTGCCCGAGGACGAGGTTTCATCCTACGGTGTCATTGCCCCTGGCAAGCGGGATGGCTCGCTGACCGAGGTTGTGGCCCTGGTCGAAAAGCCCCGGCGCGAGGATGCGCCCTCGAACCTGATCATTTCGGGCCGCTACATCCTCCAGCCGGAAGTGATGCGCGTGCTGGAGGCGCAGGAGAAGGGCGCGGGCGGGGAAATCCAGCTTACCGACGCCATGGCCAAGATGATCGGCACCCAGCCGTTCCATGCGGTGACGTTCGCCGGCAAACGCTATGACTGCGGCAGCAAGACCGGCTTCGTCGAGGCAACCCTGGCGAT
>JAGWUU010000190.1 GCA_028868335.1 Sphingomonadales bacterium
GCGATCCCGGAATACCAGGTGCGCTGGCGCTGGAAGCCGAACAGCGTGGCGATCTGGGACAACCGCTGCACCCAGCATTACGCGGTGATGGATTACCCGCCGTGCGTCCGCCAGATGGAACGCGCCGGAATTATTGGCGACAAGCCTTTCTGACATAACCCCAATTCGAAAGGAGAACCCCCATGCAATTCTTCGACGAAAGCCTGCTTCCTGAAAACCAGGACCCGCTGGTCATCCAGGTCGCGCCCTATGCCCCCAGCTTCATGCCCGAGGACAGCGACGACATTCCGGTGAGCTATGCCGAGCAGGTCCAGAAGGCGGTCGACTGCTACAACGCGGGTGCGACCGTGCTGCACGTCCACGTCCGCGAACCCGATGGCAAGGGATCGAAGGACCTCGATCGATTCAACGAGATGCTCGACCGGCTGCGCACCGCCGTGCCCGACATGGTGCTGCAGGTCGGCGGATCGATAAGCTTCGCCCCCAAGACCGAAAGCGCGGCGGCGGCCTGGCTCGACGACGATACCCGGCACATGCTCGCCGAACTCAAGCCGACTCCCGATCAGGTCACGCTGGCGGTCAACACCAACCAGATGAACGTGATGGAGCTGATCACCGAGGACGACGCCAAGGGCACCACGATGTGGGACATGTATCGTGAAGCCTATACCGAGATGTACTACGATGCCGGTCCCGCGTTCATGAAGGAACACATGAAGCGGCTTACCGCGGCGGGCATCCAGACCCATTTCCAGGTTGGCTGCGCGCGCGATCTTGAAACGGTCGAGCGACTGGTGCGCGGCGGCCACTACATGGGCCCGCTGGTCTGCAACTGGGTGGCGATCGGCGGCGGCCATGATGGCCCCAACCCGCGCAACCTGATGGAGTTCGTCAACCGCTTGCCGCAAAATGCCGTGTGCACGGTCGAAGGGCTGATGCGCAGCATGTACCCGCTGATCACGATGGGCATCGCGATGGGCCTTCACATCCGGGTCGGACAGGAGGACAACCTGTGGGGCCGCAAGGGCGAGCGCGCCTCCTCGGTCCAGCAGATCGAGAAGGCGGTGCGGATTTCCGAGGAGCTGTGGCGTCCGATCGCGACGGGCCGCGAAGCCAAGGAAATCTACCAGATCGGCACCTTCTATTCGAGCGTCGAGGAAACGCTGGAGCAGAACGGCTGGCTTCCCGACCTGAAGCCCGGCCGCCGCTGGCCCCGGATCCGCGCCGCGGCATGAGCGTGACGGTCCTCTTCGTTCCGGGCCTGCGCGACCACGTCGAGGACCACTGGCAGACCCATGCCGCACGGGCCTTGCCCGGATCGGTTACGGTCGAACCGCTGACCACTGACCGCCTCTCGCGCGCAGCGCGGGTGGCGGCGGTGGACGTGGCGCTGAATGCGATCGAGGGCGAGGTGGTGATCGCTGCGCACAGTGCCGGATGTCTGATGGTTGCGGCCTGGGCGCTGAAGCCGACGCGCAAGATCAGGGGAGCGCTGCTCGCCACGCCTGCTGATGTCGAGAACCCGCTTCCACCTGGCTATCCCTCATTCGAGGACCTCAACGCCAATGGCTGGGTTCCGATCCCGCGTATGCGCCTGCCGTTCCCCACGCTGGTTGTCGCCAGCCGCAACGATCCGTTGGCCGGGTTCGGTAAGGTGGCCGAACTGGCGCGGGGCTGGGGCGCTGAACTGATCGATGCGGGCGAGGTTGGTCATCTCAATCCGCCCGCCGGGTTCGGTCCGTGGGCAGATGCCTTGCCTCTCATCGAAAGACTGTCACAGTAACAGCGACTGTTTTCGCGACGGCCCGAATGGCTGCGCGTTTGGGAGAGGGATCTTGGCGGGACCTGTTGCTGACGACCAGTCACTGGGCGAAGGTCCTTCGCGCGCGTCCGCATATGGATGGGCGGTCTTCGCGCTGAGCTTCGGCCTGCTTATTTCCGACTACATGGCGCGGCAGGTGCTCAACGCTGTGTTCCCGTTGCTCAAGGCGGAATGGCATCTCAGCGACAGCAAGTTGGGGCTGCTCACCGGAATAGTTGCGGTGATGGTTGGCGTGCTGACTTTGCCTCTCTCTCTGGCGGCCGACCGGTGGGGCCGGGTTCGCAGCCTGACACTCATGGCGATATTGTGGAGCCTTGCCACCCTGCTTTGCGCGGCGGCGGGCGGCTATGCCGAGATGCTGGTCGGGCGCGCCCTGGTTGGTGTGGGAGAGGCGGCCTATGGCAGCGTTGGCATTGCCGTGGTGATCAGCGTGTTCCCAAGGCGCATGCGCGCGACCCTGTCCGCCATGTTCCTTGCCGGAGGCATATTCGGGCAAGTTCTCGGCGTGGCGATAGGCGCGCAGATCGCAGCGATCCACGGCTGGCGTGTGGCCTTCACGGTGATCGGCGTGATGGGGCTGGTTCTTGGCGTGGCCTATCCGCTGGTCGTCCGCGAGAAGCGGATCAAGGCCCTGTCGAATGCCGCCGATGCTCCACCCCGGATCGAGCAGAAAGCCTCTATTCGCGAACTTATCTCCAGCCGGTCGGTCCGCCTCGCCTATCTTGGCAATGGCCTCCAGTACTTCGCGGCCGGTGCGCTGCCGTCATGGTTGCCAAGCTATCTCAATCGTTACTATGCCATGCCGGTCGACAAGGCGGGCAGGTTGGCGGGCCTGCTGCTGTTGGTATGCGGGACGGGCATGATCTTGTGCGGCGTGGTCAGCGACCGACTGTCGCGCGGCGATCCGGGGCGCAAGATCACGCTGGCGATTACCTTTTGCCTCGGGTCTGCGGCAGCACTGACCGTGGCGCTGCAATTGCCGCCGGGACCGGGGCAACTGGTCATGCTTGCCGTGGCAATGGCCATGGTTGCCGGAACGAGCGGTCCGGCCGGAGCGATGGTGGCGAACCTGACCCCACTGGCGTTGCACGGCACGGCTTTCGCCACGATGACGCTGGCGAACAATTTCCTCGGCCTCGCTCCCGGACCGATCCTGACCGGGCGCGTGGCGGATTCGGTCGGATTGCTCGACGCGTTCCGCCTTCTGCCGGTTCCATGCTTGCTGGCGGCGCTGTCCTTTTACGCGATGCGCTCAAGCTACAGAACGGACCTGGCGCGGCTTTCCTCTCAGAGCACCGCCGCCAGTTCCGAGGCCTGACGGATCGCGCGCTTTGCGTCGAGTTCACCCGCCTCGAGTGCGCCGCCGATAAGGTGCGAGGCAATGCCCGTCCCTGCCAGCGCGTCGTGCAGGCTGCGCGCGGGTTCCTGCCCGGCGCAGACGATCACCGTATCGACGTCGAACAGTACCGGCTCTCCGCCTACCGTGGCGTGGAGCCCGGCATCGTCGATCCGCACGTAGTCGACCCCCGAAACCATCCTGACGCCCCGGCGTTGCAGAGTGAGGCGGTGTGTCCAGCCAGTCGTCTTGCCCAGTCCCTGGCCGACGGGGGTGGTCTTGCGCTGGAGCAGTGTGACCTCACGGCTGTTGCGGGCAACCTGCGGTTCGATCCCCGTGACCCCGCCGCGCGGATGGTTGGCGAAATCAATGCCCCATTCCCTGGCGAAAACCTCAATATCGAGCGCGGCTGACGTGCCTTGATGGGTGATCAGTTCGGCAACGTCGAAGCCTATCCCGCCCGCGCCCATGATTGCGACCTTCGTTCCGACCGTGGCTCGTCCAGCGATGACGTCGATGTAGCTTACAGCCTTGGGGTGATCGATCCCCTCCAGGGGTGGCTTTCGTGGTTCGATCCCGGTGGCGATGACGATCTCGTCAAAACCTCGCAGCAGGTCGGCATCGACGCGCGTGTCGAGGCGCAGGTCGACCCCGGTGATTTCGATCATCTTCGCGAAATAGCGCAGCGTTTCGTAGAATTCTTCCTTGCCGGGAATCCGCTTCGCGAGGTTGAACTGGCCGCCCACCTCACTGCCCGCATCGAACAGCGTGACCTTGTGGCCGCGCTGTGCGGCAAGCGTGGCGAACGCGAGACCGGCCGGTCCGGCGCCGACAACCGCGATGGACTTCGGCGTAGCAACCGGGGGAAAGTTAAGCTCGGTTTCCCGGCAGGCGCGGGCGTTTACAAGGCAAGTTGTCATCCGGCCGGTAAAGGTGTGGTCCAGGCACGCCTGGTTGCAACCGATGCAGGTGTTGATCTCGTCCTCGCGGCCCTCGAACGCCTTGTTGACCAGTTCCGCGTCGGCCAGCATCGGCCGTGCCATCGACACCAGATCGGCGTCGCCGCGCGCCAGCACCTCCTCGGCAACATCAGGCATGTTGATGCGGTTGGAAGTGATGACCGGGATCGACAGTTCCTTGCGCAGCCGTCCGGTCACTCCCGCGAAGGCGGCGCGTGGAACCATGGTTGCGATGGTGGGCACGAAGCTTTCGTGCCAGCAGAAGTGGGTGGAGATCACGTCCACCCCCTCGGCCTCGAGTGCCTTGGCAAGGCTGACGACTTCGTCCCAGGCCAGCCCACCCTGAAGCATGTCCATCGCCGAAATGCGGAACACGAAGATGAAGTCCGGCCCCACGGCCTGACGCACGCGGCGAACCACCTCGACCGGAAAACGCATCCGGTTCTCCCACGATCCGCCCCAGCGATCGCTGCGCAGGTTGGTCTTTTCGACGAGGAAGGTGGAAATGAGATAGCCTGCGGAACCGATGATCTCGATCCCGTCGTAGCCTGCCTGTTTTGCAAGTCGCGCGCAGTTGGCGAAGGCGGCGATCTGCTCCTCTATGCCTTCCTCGGTGAGTTCGTTGGGCGCGTGCCGCCCGATCCGTGACTTGACCGGGGAAGGCGCCACGCAATCGGGTGTGCCGGCCAATGGCCCGGTGTGGAGGATCTGCATCACGATCTTCACGTCCGGCGCGGCGGCGTGGACCGCGTCGGTGACCTCGCGATGCATGGCTGCGCCATTGTCATCGAGCAGCTTGGCGCCGTGCCCTGCGGTGGGGTGCGGACCGATCCCGCCGGTGATGATCATTCCCACGCCACCGCGCGCGCGCTCCACGAAATAGGCGGAGAGCCGATCCGCAGCGTTGTCGACGTCCTCAAGCCCGGTGTGCATCGATCCCATGAGGATGCGGTTCTTGACCGTGGTGTGGCCGACCCTCAGCGGCGAAAAGACATGGGGGTACTTGGCGTGGACGGCCATATCGTTGATCCTGTCGCTCATTCGGGTTGGTAGCGCGGGTCGCGCTTTTCGATGAAGGCGCGCATTCCTTCGGCGAAGTTGGCGCTTTTCGACGTCATGACCTGGTTGCGGTTCTCGATCGCCATGGCCGCTTCGAGACTGGAGGCGTCGATCGCCATGGCAAGACCCTCTTTTGTCATCCTGAGACCCATGGGCGAGGCGTGAAGCAGGTCGTCGATCCACGGTCGGGCAGCCTCTTCAAGCTGGTTGTCCGGGACCACCTCGGCCACGAGCCCCACGCCCAGCGCGCGCTGGGCGTGGATGAATCGTCCCGTCAGCATCAGTTCCGCGGCAATCGAGCCGCCGACCAGCCGGGGCAGGAAATAGCTCACCCCCATGTCGCAGGATGACAGGCCGATGCGGATGAAGGCGGCGTTCATCCGGGCCGATTCCCCGGCCAGTCGAATGTCGCTGGCAAGGGCAAAGGCAAAGCCGCCGCCGCACGCCGCGCCGTGTACCAGCGAAACGATCACCTGCGGGCAGCGCCGCATCTTGATGTAAACGTCGGCAAGGTAACCCTGAAAGCCGAAGCCGCCGCCGAACGGTGTTTCGTCGCGGCCGTGGTGTTCCTTGATGTCCAGCCCGGCGCAGAACGCCCTGCCAGCGCCCCGCATGACGACCACGCGAACCGAGCCATCGTGGTAGAGCTTGCCGAAATAGTCGTTCAGCTCGCCTACCATCCGGAGATTGATCGTGTTGAGCGCATCGGGCCGGTTGAGCGTGAGCCAATCGACGGCACCGCGCTTTTCTACGCTGATTGTCTCATAAGCAGCCGCCATCGCCTTGCTCTCCGTCTCGGTTTAATCGCTCGATTAAATCGAGACGGAGAGCAAGGCAAGACGGTTTATCCGGCGGGGATCACCCGAGGATGGCAGGCAAATCGAGTCCCTTGTCGCGGGCGCAGTCGATCGCGATGTCATAACCGGCATCGGCGTGACGCATTACGCCAGTGGCGGGATCGTTCCACAGCACGCGCTCCAGACGCTTTGCCGCTTCGGGCGTGCCGTCGGCGACGATGACCATGCCCGAATGCTG
>JAGWUU010000191.1 GCA_028868335.1 Sphingomonadales bacterium
ACGGTGGTGTCGATGCGGTCAGGCTCCCCCACGAAGCCGAGATCGACCACCAGCGCCTCGCCGTCCTCCTCGATCGCCTTGGGGGCCTTCTTCGAGGCGACCTTGCGGGCGATGACCATGCCGCCGTCCTTGCCCGAGATGCCGATCGCCTTGCCGCCGGCGCGCGCGATCCAGCTGACCAGTTCCTTGTTGATGGCGCCGGCCAGCACCATCTCGGCGACTTCGGCGGTCTGCTTGTCGGTGACGCGCAGGCCGTCGACGAAGCGCGATTCGATCCCCAGCGCCTTGAGCATGCGGCCGATCTGCGGGCCGCCGCCGTGGACCACCACCGGGTTGATCCCCACCGCCTTCAGCAGCACCACGTCCTCGGCGAAGTCGCGCGCCAGTTCGGGATCGCCCATCGCGTGGCCGCCATACTTCACAACGAAGGTGCGCCCGGCGTAGCGCTGGAGATAGGGCAGCGCCTCGACCAGTGTTTCGGCCTTGGCCAGGTCCCTGGCGTGTTCCTTGGCGGGATCGAACGTGTGCGGCATAGGGACCGCCCTTTACCGCGCTTTGCCGCGAATTGAACCCCCAATCGGGCAGACGCGGGCCAGACGTTTTCCTACTGGCTGGCCATCTGTCATGATCGCGGCTGCCGGGCCGACCGGTCACTCCGGGCCGGCACAGGGCCGAAAGGATTTCCAACTGGAAAAACGCAGATGTGTCACCTTATTTGGCATAACTATTTGATTTTACGTAACAATAGACCGGACACCGGTGTCCGGCCTATCCGTCGGCGAAAAATCATGAATAGTCGTTATTTTTCAGTGTGATGGCTGGGCGTCGAGCCACTGTGCAAGGCGGACAACCAGGTTGATGATCACCGGAACCAGCACGGCCGACAGGACGACCTTGGACAGCATCTGCCCCGCCATCAGTCCGGCGATCGGCCGTTCGCCCAGGAACGAGACGGTGATGAAGATCAGGGTATCGACGATCTGAGACAGCGCCGCGGCAACGAAGCCACGGAATTCGGCGTGACGCCCCTCGGCGCCGCGCAGGCGGTCGAAGATCCAGATGTTCAGCGTGACCGAGGTGCCATAGGCGAGAATCCCCGCCGCCATCATCCGCCAGCTCTGCCCGAGGATGATGGGGAATGCGGCCTTGGCCGGCTCATACATGTCGGGATCGGTCGGCAGCCTGAGCACGAACAGGGTGAGGATGATCGCGGCAACGAGCGGGGCGAAGCCGAACCGCACGAAGCGGTCGGCAACAGCCTTGCCGTAGAGCTGGGTTGCCGCGCTGGAAATGGCAACAAGGGTCAGGAACGGGAAGATCCCGGCCTCTACCGCCAGCGGCCCCAGCGCGACCTGCTTTGCGCCCAGCACGCCGGCCAGGGTGACCATCCCGCCGTAGAACAGGGCCAGGGCCAGGAGCGAACGCGATATGGCTGGGGACTGGTTCTGCATTGGCAAAGGCTTAGCCGCCAGTCGACAATGCGCAAGAGCCACCACGCGATCCGCCCACAGCTTGCTCCGGCAAGGAATTGACCCTCTGTACAAAGCCGTTACCACCTGAAATCAGCGCCATATCGGGGAGCTGCGCCTGCCATGAAAACCGTCCTCAGCCTGTTGGGCATGGTGTTGATCCTTGCCATCGCCGTGCTGCTTTCCTCCGACCGCCGGGCGATCCGTCCGCGCGTTGTCGGCGCCGCCTTCGCGCTCCAGGCCGGTTTTGCCGCGCTGGTGCTGTATGTGCCATGGGGCAACCGGGTGTTGCAGGCAGTGGCGGGGGGCGTATCAGCCCTGCTCGGCTACGCCCACGCCGGAACCGAGTTCATCTTCGGCCCGCTGGCCAAGCCCGAGATCGGCGGGACCAGTTTCGCCATCGCCGCGCTGCCGGTGATCATCTTCTTCGCCGCGCTGATTTCGATCCTCTACTACGTCGGGTTCATGCAACTGGTGATCAAGTGGATCGGCGGCGCGCTGGAGAAGATCACCGGAATTTCGAGGGTAGAGAGCCTGTCGGCTGCGTCTAACATCTTTGTCGGCCAGTCGGAAAGCCCGCTGGTGATCCGCCCCTACCTCGCCGCGCTGGCTCCGTCGCAACTGTTCTGCCTGATGAGCGTCGGCATGGCGGGCGTCGCGGGGACGATCCTGGCCGCCTATGCCTCGATGGGGATCCGCATCGATTATCTTGTCGCAGCCGCCTTCATGTCCGCGCCCGGCGGAATCGTCATGGCCAAGATCATCATGCCCGATCCCCGTGGGCAGCCGCTGACCGAACCCGACGTGGTCGCGCTTGACGACGAACATGGCGAGGAACGCCCGGCCAACCTTATCATGGCGGCGGCGCAGGGTGCGCAGACCGGGGTGAAGCTGGCCGTGGCGGTGGGCGCGATGGTGCTGGCCTTCGTCGCGCTG
This sequence comes from Sphingomonadales bacterium, assembly GCA_028868335.1. GTDB lineage: Bacteria > Pseudomonadota > Alphaproteobacteria > Sphingomonadales > Sphingomonadaceae > Novosphingobium. Next base: position 2,406 of record JAGWUU010000191.1, read on the forward strand.
GTCGCGCTTGCCAACGGAATAGTCGGCGGGATCGGCGGATGGTTCGGTCGGCCCGACCTGTCGTTCCAGCAGGTTCTCGGCACGTTCTTTGCGCCGGTGTTTTATCTGCTTGGCGCGGGCGACTGGACCGAAGCGACACGCGCCGGAGGATTTTTCGGAACCAAAGTGGTGCTGAACGAATTCGTCGCCTTCATCGACCTCGGCCAGGCCAAGAGCCTCTCGCCGCACACGCAGGCGATCGTCACGTTTGCGCTGTGCGGCTTCGCCAACTTCAGCTCGATCGCGATCCAGATGGCGGTGACCGGCGGCCTTGCCCCCAACCAGCGCCCGCTGATCGCCAAACTGGGACTGAAGGCGCTTGCCGCGGGGAGCCTGTCGAACCTGATGAGCGCGGCGCTGGCAGGCATGTTCCTTTCGCTCGCAACGGCGTGAAGCCGTCGATTAAAACTCTGAAACGGAGGAAAACCAAGGGAACCTACGGATAGCACGGCAGCGCTCCAAGTGGCCTTTCTGCGGGCCATGGACCTCATCACGCTCTCCGCCGCCGCCTTCGCGCTCTGCGCCTCGGGCCCCCGCATCACCTGCGTCGTCGATGGCGACACCTTCTGGCTCAACGGCGAGAAGATACGCATCGCCGACATCAACGCCCCGGAAACGCACCAGGGCGGATGTCCCGCCGAACTGCGCCTTGGCGAACGCGCCACCCGCCGCCTGATCGGGCTGCTCAACGCCGGACCGTTCACGCTGGCGGTCCATGGCCGCCAGATCGATCGCTACGGCCGCGCCCTGCGGGTGGTCGAACGCGACGGGTATTCGATCGGCGCGCAGCTTGTTGACGAGGGGCTGGCCGAGCCGTGGCGCGGCCGACGCTCGGACTGGTGCACGCTGCTCGCGGCAAGGGACTGAGCTGTCCTACTCGCCCGGCTGCCGCTATGGGTGCGGCCGATCAGATTCCTGCGTACCAGGCATAGTCGCTGCCATCTTCCCAGAACCCGCCCTTTCCGCCGTAGAGCCCGGCCAGGTTCTCGCGCAGTTCGACCCGCATGACGTACTTGGCCTGCTTGTAGCCCAGTTGCCGTTCTACCCTTAGGCGCAATGGCGCGCCGTGCGCCTCGCTCAGCGGCCGGTCGTTCATTCGCCAGGCGAGGATCGTCTGCGGGTGGAAGGCGTCGATCATGTCGATCGATTCGTAATAGGGCTTGCCGTCAAGCAGGTCCGCGCAATGAAACACGGCATAGCGCGCAGTAGGCAAGAGCCCGGCGCGGGCAAGGATCGAGGAAAGCTGCGGCCCCTGCCACTTGCCGATCGCGCTCCACCCCTCGACGCAATCGTGGCGGGTGATCTGGGTGCGTTGCGGCAAGGCCAGGAGTGCGGCCATCGGCAGGTCGAGCGCGGTATGCACAAGCCCGTCAACCCGCAGCGACCACCGCGCGAAGCCTTGCGCCAGGTGGGCCCGGTAGGCCTGGTCCGCCACGCTGACACTGCCGTTGGAGCGGAAGGAAGGGGACATGTCCGCTTCGGAATATTCGCGCGCCAGGGCATCGCCGACCAGCAGGCGCTGAGCGCGTTTGGTCAGTTCCTCCGTGCCGATCAGCCCGTCACGCACCGCAGGCGCGTCGTTGAACCGGTCGCAGCCGCCGAGCAACAACCCTCCCGCCCCCGCGGCACCGATCCCGATAAGCTTGCGCCGCGAAACGATCATGCCTCGCCTCCTCGCGCCGATGGCAGGCGATACCAACCGCTCAACATCGAGCGGATCTCGTTCACCGGGCCGGCGAGCAGGACCATGGCGATGTGGACGGCAAAGAATGCGACCAGGCCGAAAGCGCAAAGGAAATGAAACGAACGGGCCGACTGGCGCCCACCGAACAGGTCAAGCAACACCGGAAATCCCGAATCGATCGCTGGCGACATGGTCAGCCCGGTCAGGATGATGCCGGGCAGCAGGACGAACAGCACGACGCCATAGGCAAGCTTCTGCAACACGTTGTAGTTCCGCGCCGCCTTTCCGGTCGGGAAACGCAGCCGGGCGTGGGCTGCGATGTCGTGCAAGATGTGGGACGGGCGTAACTCGTCACCCCGCGGCAACAGGTCGCGGCGCAAGTGCCCGGCGAACAGCGCCCAGGCGAGATAGACGAGCAACCCCGTCGCCAGCAGCCAGGCAAAGGCAAGGTGCCACAGCCGCGCATCGGCAAGGCTGTAGGTCGATGGCAGGGTAATCCATCCGGGGAACGGGATACCCTCGTTCACCGAGGAAAGATCGAGCCATGCCTTGTCGGGGTTGGCGCCGTACTGGCCCCAATAGAGCCGAGGGTGGGCATTGAAGATCATCAACCCGCTCTCGAGCATGACCAGCAGAACCAGCGCATTGATCCAGTGCCATATCCGCGTCGGCAAGCGGTGGCGATATACAAGGTCGGAAGGAGCACTGGCTTCCGGAGCGGACATCGTTTCCCTTCCTCTCGACCGCGCCATCCTAGCTTTGCCGGAACATGACCACAACCGCCCGCTTGCCGTCCTCCCCGCACTCCCTTACCTCCTGAAACGAGGGGAGAACCACCGTGTCGACCGGCCAACAGCGCCATCACCACCTATTGCCGTTCATCGCCGTCGGTGCGGGAATCGCCTGCTTCTCGGTGATGGACGCGCTGATGAAGGGTGCAAGCCTGGCGATCGGCGCGTACAGCGCGATGCTCTGGCGTTCGCTGACAGGGATCGTGCTGATGGGGCCGGTCTGGGCGTTGGGCGGCGGCACGTGGCCGGCCACCAAAGTCTTGCGGCTCCATGCCCTGCGCGGAGCGAACAGCGCAGGCATGGCGACCAGCTTCTTCTTCGGGATCACCTATCTGCCGCTGGCCGAGGGAATCGCCATCTCATTTGTCGCTCCCCTGATCGCCCTCTATCTGGCGGCGGTGATCCTTGGCGAGACGATCAATCGCCGCGCGATGATCGCATCGCTGCTTGGACTTGTCGGCGTTGTGGTGATCGCGGGAGCGCGGCTCACCGGCAAGGGCCACGCGCCGATGGCTGGGTGGGGAATTATCGCAATCCTGTTCTCGGCAGTACTCTATGCCTGGAACCTGATCCTCCAGCGCCGTCAGGCCCAGATCGCTTCACCCAGCGAGATCGCCTTTTTCCAGGCAGTGTTCACCGGACTTTTCCTGGCCATGCTCTCACCGTGGTTCGCGGTCTGGCCGAGCAGTGCGATCTGGCTGCACATCGCAGGGTCGGCAGCGCTTGCCGCGCTCTCGCTTTGGGTAATTGCCTGGGGCTATGCCCGCGAACAGACCCAGGTGCTGTTGCCGCTGGAATATACCGCCTTTATCTGGGCGGCGCTGATGGGGTGGCTGATGTTCGACGAAGCCGTTACCGGACCAACCGTGATTGGCGCAGTGCTGATCGTCATCGGCTGCGGGATCGCCACACGAAAACATACCGAGCAGACCGCGCTATAAGTTGGCCGTACAGCCCTTCACTTTAGTATTATATTGCGCCCACGCCCTTGACGCGCATCGGATTCACGCGCATCGGCGGCGCCGACAACCGACCCTGCTGCATGCGCGAAAAGGGCGCGCGGCGCGCAGGTTCCACTAACACAGGAGATCACGCGGGATGACCCAGGTCGGACAGGACACGCTCGGCACGCGCAGCACGCTTACCGTCGGCGGGCAGGACTATGCCTATTACTCGCTGAACAAGGCCGCCGCGAAGTTTGGCGATGTCAGCCGCCTGCCGTTCAGCATGAAGGTCCTGCTGGAAAACCTGCTGCGCTTCGAAGACGGCGG
>JAGWUU010000005.1 GCA_028868335.1 Sphingomonadales bacterium
CAGTCGGTCATCCGCACCGGCAAGCTGGCGGTCAACCTCGATGCCAAGACCGTCGAGGTCGATGGCGCGCGGGTCCACCTGACCGGCAAGGAATACGCGATGCTCGAGCTGCTTTCGCTGCGCAAGGGCACTACGCTGACCAAGGAAATGTTCCTCAACCATCTCTATGGCGGGATGGACGAGCCCGAACTCAAGATCATCGACGTCTTCATCTGCAAGCTGCGCAAGAAGCTCGCACATGCATGCGGCGGGGAAAACTACATCGAAACCGTCTGGGGGCGCGGCTATGTTTTGCGCGATCCGGGCGAAGAAGCGGTCGCCGCCTGAAGCATCTTACTTACCAATTCACCCCAATTCTGGCCCGCCAATCGGCGGGCCTCTTTTTTGAAGCGCCGGGGTCGCCAAGGGCAGGCCCCATGACCGCGCACGGCCGCATCTACTGCGCTGGCGCAAGGGCACCTTTTACGCGCCCGGCTTCCAGCCGCTGGCGGCAAGTATTGCTCCGGGGTTCTTCAATTCGAGCAATGTGCGCAGTGCCGCCCGTTTGTTGTCCGCTTTGTCGTAGTAGGCTTTGGCGATACGTTAACCGACCCAATAGCCGAGGTCGCCCGGCCTTTCGGGTGTCCCGACCCCATTGTAGAGCCAGCGCGACAAGTCAGCGCTGTTGGCGTCCCTGAGAAATGCTTCGTCGATTTCGCGCTCGTGGCCGCGCGTCCAGCGCGCGAGGTGGGAATTGCTGACTCTACCGGTGGTGAGCATGGCTACCAGTTCAGCCACACCTTCGATCAATGATTGGCGCAGGATGGTAGTAGGCGCGTTCTCATCATCAAGCTCGGGTGCCTGCTCCACGTGACCCTACCCGACACGATCCGGTTGGGTACGAACTGGCGGACACCGTCCGAATCGGTGTCGATGTAGCTGTCCTGCAGCGCGGCAGCACCGGGCGCGCCTCCGGTCGCGTCATAGATTTTGTAGAACAGGTCGACATCCGATGTGCGGACATCGACCGTTGAACGGGCCCGTGCCGACGTCGTGACCGCTGCGGTCAGGATCGCGACCAGAGCCACAAAGACTCCTGGAAATCTTGACATGACGCTTCCTTGCGCTGCTTCGACGATGGAGGTTTCGAAGAGTAACGCATGTAGTGTCAAGCTTCCCGGTGAGCTTGCATTGCGCCGTCCCTACTGCCATCGCGCCTTTCCATGACCGCGCACAAATCCGGTGATCCGACCACGCTGAACCGCCTCTATGGCCGTGCCAAGGGCAAGCCGCTGCGTGCTGGGCAGCAGGGCCTGGTCGATGACCTGTTGCCGCAGATCGCGGTCCCGGCTGAGGGCGCGGTGACGGCGGAACGTTTGTTCGGTCATCCCTGTCCACTTCATTTCGAGATCGGGTTCGGCGGGGGCGAGCACATGGCTGCACGGGCAGACATGTTGCCCGACCACGGCTTCATCGGCGCGGAACCGTTCCTCAACGGGGTTGCCCAAGCGCTCACGCATGTCGCAGGGGACAATGGCTCCCACCCGCCGTTGGGTAATGTTCGTATCCACCATGGCGATGCGCTGGAGGTGCTGCGGCGGATTCCCGACGGGGCGTTGACGTTCCTCTACCTGCTTCATCCTGATCCCTGGCCCAAGGCCCGCCACGCGAAGCGACGGATGATGAACGATGGACCGGTCGATCTGTTCGCCGCCAAACTCAGGCCCGGCGGAGAATTCCGCTTTGGCACCGATCACCCGGTGTACCTGCGCCATGCCCTGATGGTGATGCGCCGCCATCGCCATCAGTTCGAATGGCTTTGCGACAAGCCACAGGATTTCCAGCGACGCCCCGGCGGTTGGCCGGAAACCCGCTATGAGGCCAAGGCCCGTGCGGTTTACGGCCACGAAGTCTGGTACTTCCGGTTTCGGCGTATCTAGCGCCTGCCGTGGTGCTGCTGCACTGATAAGGACGAGTTCTTAGCCAGCGACTTGCAGCAGGGTTCGATCAACCTGGGCGGGCGAGCCGACAAATCGGCTGCCGTCGGGAATGCCTTCGCCCTTCATGATCAGCGTCAGCGGTCCCAGCGTGGCGTTGCTGCCGATGCTGGTATCGTAAAGCACCGTCGATCCGGCGCCGATGACCGCCCCGTCGCCCACGGCTATGCGCCCGACTTTCATCAGGCGGTCCTCATACAGGTGGGTCTGCAGGCAGGCGTGGTTATTGAGCACCACATCATCGCCGATGGTCACACAATCAAACTCGGTGATGTCGGCGCTGTCGAGATAGGCGCCAGTGCCAGTGCGGGTGCCAAACAGGCGCAGGGCCACGGGCAGAAACGGTGTGCCACGCAGAAGGTCAAGGAGGGCCTTGCCCGCCATCGCCCAATACATCACCGCCACTGCTTCGGTGCGCAGCGCCCACCAGCTCCACATGGGCTTCATCGTCGGCTGGTATCGACCCATCATCAACCACTTGTACGCGGCCCCCACGAAAAGCTGGACCACCCCGATCATGGTGCTCGCGATGACGCATATCCACAGCGCCCTTCCCCAGTTGGCTTGATCGAACACAGGCGTCAGGATTTCCATGACGACGGTGACCAGGGTGATGAAGAGGGCGGTCGGGAAGCTTATGTTAAATGCTTCGAAGGCCGCGCGGCCCAGTTGCATTGCGCGGCTTGGCTCGAAGGTCTGGCGCACGTCATGATTGAAAGTCTGGCGCACAGGGAGCCGGATCGGCGGAGAACCGAACCATGTCTCTCCCACGGCAACGAGGCCGCCGCCGGGCGGTTTCGAGCGAACCCCGATCAACGCTCCGTCGTCGATGGTGTAGCCTTGGGGGACCACGGCTTCGTTGCCGATGAACACCTGATCTCCGGTCTTGACCGTATCGAGTACCAGCCAGCCGTGGCGCATATGATCGTCGCCAAGCACGACGTCGTCGGCGATGAAGTTCCCCGCGCCCAGCGTGATCAGCTCAAAGCGCCCGGCAAAGTTGGTCGAAACCTCGCTACCCTTGCCGATCCGGCATCCCATCAAGCGATACCAGTTGCGCATGTAAACCGTGGCGTAGAGCGACGAAAGCGTATCGAGCGCGGTTTCGATCAGCAGGCCCAGTGCCCAACGGCGTAGGTAGAACCAACTGGCGATGGGATAGCGCCCTGGTCGAACCCGCGGGAGCACCAGCCAGCGGCAGGCCACGATCATCAGCAGGGTCAGGGCGATCATGCCGGCGCCTGCGGAGAGGGCCAGCACCGGCATGTACCACAGATAGGAAATGCCAAGGAGCGGGTTGATGAAGGAATCGAGCCACTCCATCAGGCGAAAGGCGGGAACGATCGGCAAGATCGTAACCGCGGGCAGGAACACGAGCATCGCCAGGTAGGCAATGCCGCGCAGCATCCGGCCCGCTACCGTCTGCGGCGGCGGCGTGGATAGCGCGGCGGGGTCGGCCAGACCGGTTTTCTTCGCCGGCGAACCGTCCCACACCTCACCCGCGGGCACACGGGTCCCCGCAGCAAGCGCGGCAAGATCGGCCAGCTCCGCACCCTCGCCGATCGTGGTGCCGCCCTCGATAGTGCAGGACGATCCAATAGCCGCGTCTCGGCCGATCTCGATGCTTTCGATTTCCATCCAGGCGCCGGTTATCCGGGCGTTGGCGAACACCACCTTGCTGCCCGTCGCAACGTGATCGCCGAACGATATGAGGTCGATCGCACCGGCATCGAAGTCCGAAATCAACACGTCCTTGCCCACTCGCGCACCCAGCGCGCGAAGGTAGAGCGGCAGGATTGGCGAATTTTGCATCCACTTGAGATGGACCAGCGACAGCATCCGCTGCACCAGCCACACGCGGTAGAAATAGCTCCCCCACAGCGGGTAGCGACCGGGACGGGTGCGCCCCAGGAGCAGCCACTTGGCCGCGACTGCGAACAACGCAAGCGCCAGGTTGACCCCGCCATAGGCGGCAAACACCAGCCAGAGATCGGAAATGAACCTGCTGTCGTCCGGCGAGATCAGCGTGTAGCTGATGAAGATCGCCAGCCATGGGGCCGATTGCATCAGCAGCAGCAAGGGCATTGCCGCCAACTGGCCCATGCCGCACAGATAGCGGCGCCATACCGACGCTCGCTCGCGCGGCTCGACAATTCCGGCGACGCTGTGGCCGGCGGCGTCAATCAACCCGGCTATGCCCCGCAGACTGCGTCCCTCGTAAACCTGGCCGAGAGTGATTGCCGCCAATCCCGGTTCGCGCCGGACGGCCGATACGAACTGGGCCGCAAGCAGCGAATGGCCGCCGAGGTCAAGAAAGAAGTCCGCATCTAGGGACAATGGTTGGCCCGGGAACAATGGGCGCCCCAGTTCGAGCAGGCGCGCCTGCGTTTCGGTTTCGGGCGCCGCGCCCTCACCCACCGGGACAGGGGAGGTGATCGGGCGAGCGGCCAGCGTATTGCGGTCAATCTTGCCCGAAGCGGCGAGACGCGGCAGCGCGTCGATTGTTTCGATCGCTGCGGGGACCATGTAGGGCGGCAATTGCACGCCCAGCGATGCCTTCCAGGCGGCCACGTCAGGTTCGCGGCCGACTGCCATGACGACATAGCCAACAAGCTGGTCGATGCCCATGGTGTGGTTCACCACTACCGCGGCTTGCGCCACGCCCGGCTCGCGCGCCAGCCGCGTCTCGATCTCCCCCAGCTCTATGCGAAAGCCGCGCAGCTTGACCTGATCATCGACCCGGCCGCGGAACAGCAGATCGCCATCCGCCGTCATCTCCACCGCATCGCCGCTGCGATAGAGCACGGGATCGCCATCATCATGGGCGAAGGGATTGAAAATGAATTTCTCTGCGGTCAGATCGGGCCGGTTGACATAGCCTTGCGCGACACCTGGGCCGCCAATCAGCAGCTCGCCGGTGGCGCCCCGATCGAGCAGGTTCAGCGCGTCATCAACCACATAGACCGACATGTTGGGCAAGGGGCGCCCGATTGTTACAGGTTCGCCGGGTTTGAGGTCCGTCGCTGTTGCCACCACGGTCGTTTCGGACGGCCCATAGCTGTTGACCAAGCGGCGCCCGCCGGTCGCGAAACGGTTGACCACGGCCTCCGGGCAAACCTCGCCGCCAACGATGATCAGGCGAACGCCGGGCAAATCATCGTCAATCAGTCCCAGCAGCGTTGGTACTACGTCCATCGCGGTAACGCCGCTGTCGCGAATCAGCGTGACCAGGCGATCGGGGTCGGCAAGGATTTCCGCCGGACAGATTCTCAGGGCTGCGCCGACCAGCAGGGGAAGCCAGATTTCCTCGAGCGAAAGGTCGAATGCGACTGACCCGGCCTGCAGCATGACGTCGTCTGCTCGCAGGCCGTACTGTACCTCGGCGGCACGCAGAAAATGGCAGATCGCCCGGTTCGGAACGAGGATGCCCTTGGGCGTTCCGGTCGAGCCCGAAGTGTAGATCACATAGGCCGGATCAACGGAACCGGCTTCGCCTTCGCCGTCGAACGTCGGGCCATTGGCAAGCGCCGCATAGTCCCAGTGGGGTACGTTACCTTCCAGTAGTCCTGCCCATTTCTCCGGCGTGACAATGCCGATGGCATTCATGTCGGCGAGCCCGGCGCTTACGCGCGCGGCGGGCGCGTCGGCATCGAACGGCAGCCATGCCGCACCGGTCAGCGCGATCGCGATCTGTGCGACAACAACATCGCGCCCGCGCGGCATCCATAGCCCGACGAAGGCGCCTGGCCGCGCACCGCGCGCACGCAATCCCGCCGCGAGGCGCCGGGCCTCCTGATCCAGCTCAGCGTAGGACAACACCCCGCCATCGTCGATCAGCGCCGGACGATAACCGTGCTTGCGGACGGTCTCGGCAAAAACTGCCGCGAGCGTCTCTTCGCGAAGCAGTTCAGGCATCTGGGCACCGCGGGCAACGCTCTTGTTCATTCGTACTCCGGTATTTGAAAGGGGGCCTGCCATCGGGCGATGACGGCTACATAACCGCGCTCCGGGTGGCATAGTTCGATTGCAATGGGCGCGTGGCCACAGGAACGCACCACCAGTTCCCCATCGCGGTGCAATTGCCAATCGCCGGGCGCTCGATCAACATCGTCTGCATGCTTGGCGCAGGCTTCCTTGGCTGCCCAGGCTATGACATCGGCGTTCTCGCTGCTGATTCCATGCAATGCGAGCGCTTGCAGATCCCGAGCGCTGACGAAAGTTTCGTCGAGACTTCCCCTGGACTTGCCGGTTTCGACAACATCCAGTCCTACCGGCGTTTCGCTGATCGCCAGCCAGGATTTCTCTCCGGCATGGCTCATGCTGAAATGAGGTCCATCCGCCAGAAAGGGCCTGCCGGAACGGCTGCGCCTGAATTCAGGGGTGGTTGTCACGCCCATGACATCGCCGAGCGCGATCCGTAGTGCGCCATGGGCACGGGCATAGCGATGGCGATGACGGGAATTGGTCAGTCGCAAGCAGTACGCCCGTTCGTGCGCGTCAGCATGGCGTGCAAAGGCGTCGAGGCACAAGGCATCTGCGAAGTCGTTGAGTGGGACAAGGCGGATTTCGCTTATTGTCGCTATCGAAAATCCACTCTCCATCTTTGGGTTCTAGACAGCTACCCATGATCTGATCAAGTCCTTTGACGGACAGAACAATTCAGCCAATCGAGTGTGCGAAATTGCCCATTTCCGCAGGCCCGGCATTTCTCATTTCGGGAAGCGTTGGCGACGGTTGAATTGAGAACGGCTTCGGAGCGCGGTGAGTCAGCTTGACGCGATCATTTCAACGCGGCCCAAACCACAACTTGGCCACGGTTCCGCCGTCCGCATTCCGGTGAAATGTCAAAGTGCCGCCAATCAAGGCCATCAAGCGATGGACAATCGCAATGCCCAAGCCGGAGTTGCGCGATGCAACGCCGTCGGCACGGGAATAGATCAGGCGGCCGTCGGTATCCTCGCGCACGACAATGCCAGGACCGGAATCGACGACACTTATCGCTTCGCCAGCCGGATCACCGATTATGGAAATTTTACCGGCGGGACTGGAATGAAGGTCGGCATTCTGGATGAGGTTGCGCAGGGCAATCGCGGCGACCGGCATCGGAAATGAAAACCCCTGCGACCCGTCCCCCACAATGGCGATGTCCAGCACTCTCCCTCCACTTTCGACCTGCTCGCGCATTTCCTCGCAGGTCTGCCTGATGACGTCCTCGATCGGCGCGGCGCGGTGTTCGTCGGTATTGGCGGAAACGCGCTGCAATTCGATCATCTGGTCGATCACCCGGGCCGCGCGCTGGCACGCCTCTTCCAACGCCGATCGAACATTGCCCGGACTGAGAAGCTCCGCGCGCAGAAGAATTGTGCTGAGCGAGGTCCGCAACTCGTGAACGACTGTCGATGAAAATGCTCTTTCCAGTTCGTAAGCGGATTCAAGCTTGCCGAAGGCGGCGTTGGCCGCGCGCACCAGTGGCAGAACTTCCAGAGGAACATCAGTCTCATCCAGCCGGACGGCCATGTCCGCCGGGTTTCTGGCCGAAGCTGCCTCAGCAGCGCGGTGCATCGGGCGCATGGCGTGCCTTACGGCGAGAAGGGACATCAGCGCCGAAAGCAACAATACGAACGGGACGATAACGACGAAGCGGTGAAGGAAAGCCGTGGTGAAATCATCAAGGAGCGCGGCCGGATGGCGTCGATCCTCTGCCGCAATCAGCCAGGTGCGCGCTGTGCCCGTCGGCACTACGTAGAAATCGGAATGCGGCCCATGGGCGAACGCGGGCCGCGCGCGCGGTTCGGGTCGCGAGAGAACGTCGTCGATTGCGGGGCCGGAAAGGTGGGTCAGGCGACCGTCTCTTTCGACGTATATCGCAACGGCGTCAGCCAAGGCATGCGGCAGACGACCGTGATCGAGATCGTCTTGCGCCTGCTCGATCATCCTCGCGAGGAAGCTGCGCGTCAGGTCATCGCCGATCGCATGTATGGTCCTGCCGGTAAGAACCGGGATTGCGACGGCAAGAATCAGCGCCGTCGCAAGCTGGGCCAATACTATCCGTCCCCAAAGCGAGCGGCCTATTTTCATGCCTTCAAGAGCCTGTAGCCAACGCCGCGGACGTTCTCGATCGCGATACCTGCGCTTGCCGTGCCAAGCTTCTTGCGCAGGCGATGCACCGTCACCTCCAGAGCGTTGGGACTGATCACCTGGTCTGGGCCGCACAGGTGATCCTGCACCAGTGCCACGGTGGCCGTCCTGCCGTTCCGTCGTAGCAGGAGTTCCAGAAGCCGGCGCTCGCGCAGGGACAGGGCAAGGTCAGTGCCTGCCACGCTGGCGGTCAACGAGCCCAAGTCGAATGCGAAGTCGCCGTACATGACAAGATCGCTGGCGCGCTTGTCGACGCGGCGCATTACGGCCTCTATTCGCGCCTTCAACTCGGCGAACAGAATGGGCTTGCCGAGGTAGTCGTCGGCGCCTGCGTTGAGGCCCTCGATGCACGATTGCGGATGCGATCGGGCGCTGAGTACCAGCACCGGAATGTGGTTGCCGCCAGACCTCAATCGCCTCAGCAGTGATAGTCCGTCCTCGTCGGGCAATCCAAGATCAAGCACTACGACGTCGAAAGCATATCCGGCCAGAAGATCTTCCGCCTCCGCAGAGGTGGCCGCGATTTCGGCGGTTATGTCCATGCTCGCGAAGGCATCGGCCAGGGCCGCGGCCAGGGCGCGATCATCTTCAACAATCAGGACGCGCATCAGGCCACTCCCCGCAGCTTGAAATGCGAGAGCCAGAACCGGACTTTCCTCCCTTCCGGAACGGTTTTGCCGCGACTTGCCGTAAGATCAGGTTTTGCGAGCATCATGATGGTGTTCCGCAAGATTGCGAGCTATCGGGTGCAGCGATTGCAGGCCTGCCAGGATGTAAGCAGACTGTAAGGCGGTAGGTCTAACGCGCCCGCGACCTTCCGGTCCACCAGTTGATGAAGCTGAGGGCGGTTGGCTTTTGGGCATCCCGTCGAAGGTTTCGGCTGTAACATGAATTTTGAACGCGACGTTCCCCATCTCAGTCGACACCAGCAAATCAGGCTCCTTGTTGGCGCCCTGGTTGGAGTGATCCTGCTCGCCGTTCTGATCGGGGCCATTCGCGCCCTGCTGCATCATGGTGAGCCCGCGCCTCCTGCCCTGCCGCCGGGCGAGTTGCAACTTACTCCTCAACAGTTTGCCAGCCTGCACATCGATGCAGCGCGGGCTGGCGATGGCGAGGTACGGACCGAAGCGAGCGGTCAGATAGCAGTCGACGAAACCCGCAGCACCCCGGTGTTCTTGCCCTATTCGGGCCAGGTATTGAAGGTTTACGTCCAGAACGGCCAGCGCATCGCGGTTGGCGACGTGCTGTTGCGTATTCGCACCGGCGACATTGTCGATGCCCGCAACGCGCTGTTCACTGCCGAAGCACAACGGTCCAGCGCCTCCGCCCAGCTCACCGTGGCCCAGGCAAACGCCACCCGGGCCGAGCAGATATACCGCACCGCCGGCGGTGCATTGAAGGACTACCAGCAGGCGCAGGGGGATCTCCAGAATGCCCGGGCTGCCTTGAGAGTCGCGGACTCGGCCGCCGCCGCCGCCAGGGACAAGCTGGCGGTGTTCGGCAAGAGCCCTGCCGAGATCGCGCGTCTGGCGAGTGCCCACGACATTTCCGGGCTCCACGCGGAAACCAATCTTCGTTCGCCGATCGGGGGAACCATAGTGACCCGCGCCGTGGCCGATGGTCAGTACGTGACGGCTGGTGGAACGCAACCTGCGTTCAGCGTCGCCGATTTGTCGACCGTGTGGCTGGTTGCCCAGGTGGCGGAAACCGATTCCGCGCGTGTGCATCTTGGCGATCACATCGCGGTGAGAACGCCGGGCCTGCCGGGACGCACGTTCGATGCGGTGATCGACAATGTCTCCGCCCAGATCGACCCGGTCACGCACCGCCTGCAAGTCCGGGCAACCATTCACAATCCCGATGCTGCCTTGAAGCCGCAGATGTTTGCCGATTTCGTGATCAAGACGGAACCTCCCGCGGGGGCTCCCGCTGCGGTTTCGGTTCCGGCCTCCGCCGTCATTCACGAAGGCGATAGCGCCCGCGTTTGGGTTTACCTTGGCCACGCGCGCGTCAAGGCGCGCGCGGTCACGACCGGGGAGAGCCACGAAGGGCGGGTCAGCATCCTGTCCGGCCTCAAGCCCGGTGAGCGGGTCGTCAGCAGCGGAGCCTTGTTCGTGAACGAGGCGGGGCTGGGCGAATGATCAGCCTCGTTCGGTTGGCGCTGCGCCAGCGCTGGACCATCGTGGGGTTTTTCGCGGCCATGGTCCTGGCCGGGGCAATCGCGTTCTGGAACCTCAACATCGAGGCTTACCCCGATCCGGTTCCGCCGATGGTCGAGATCGTCACGCAGAGCAGCGGATTGTCTGCGGAGGAGATGGAGCGCGGGGTAACCGTGCCGATCGAAGTGCAGATGTCGGGCCTGCCGAACATGACGGCGATCCGGGCGATCTCGTTGTTCGGCCTGTCCGACGTCAAGATCCAGTTCTCCTATGATTTCAACTACGAACAGGCCCAGCAGCAGGTCATAAACCGGCTGGCCCAGCTTCCGCAGCTGCCGGGTGGCGCGATTCCCACCATTTCGCCCACCAGCCCGGTCGGGGAGATCTATCGCTACCGGATCAAGGCGCCCGCCGGTTATTCGGTGGCCGACCTCAAGACCTTGCAGGACTGGGTGTTGCAGCGTCGCTTCCGCGCCATCCCCGGCGTGATCGACGTGACCGGCTGGGGCGGCAAGCTGCGTAGCTATGACGTGGTAATCGACCGCGATCGCCTCGCGGCACATCATGCCACCGTTGGCCAGGTCATATCGGCGCTGGCGCACGCCAATGCGAACGTCGGCGGGCAGACCATCAACTTCGGTGCGCAAAGCGCCATCGTCCGGGGAATCGGGCTGATCCAGTCGCCCGACCAGATCGGCCAGACCATGGTGACGCGCCAAGGCATGGTGCCCGTCCTTGTGCATGACGTCGCAGAGGTGAAGATCGGCAACATGCCGCGCAACGGTATCGCCGGGCTCGACAGCGACGATGACATTGTCCAGGGCATCGTCCTGATGCGCCGCGGGGCCCAGTCGATGCCCACGATCAAGGCGGTCAAGGCCGAGGTCGACCGGATCAACTCGACCGGCGTGCTTCCGCCGGGAGTGACGCTGGACCGGATCTACGACCGCTCCGACCTGATCGGCGTGACGACCCATACAGTGCTGGAAAATCTCATTGCCGGGATCGTGCTGATCTTCTTCCTGCAATGGGCCTTTCTGGGCAACCTGCGCAGCGCACTGATCGTGGCGGCGACGATTCCCTTCGCGCTGGCCTTCGCCGTCCTGATCCTGACCGTGCAGGGGGAATCGGCCAATCTCCTGTCGGTCGGCGCGCTCGATTTCGGCCTGGTCGTCGATGCGACCGTGATCATGGTCGAGAACATGTTTCGCCACATGGTCGAGCGATCGCACCATGTCGAAACCCATGAGGGCAGCCATTTCACGTTCGCCAACCGGCTGTCGGCGATACTCGCGGCGTCGAGCGAGGTCAGCCGCGGGATCTTCTTCGCGGCCGCGATCATCATCGTCAGCTTCTTGCCATTGTTCACTCTGACGGGCGTTGAAGGCCACATCTTCGGGCCGATGGCCAAGACCTATGCCTACGCCATCGTCGGCGGGCTGATCGCGACTTTCACGGTCGCCCCGGTCCTCGCGACCCTGCTGCTCCCTGACCGTCTGAGCGAGGTGGAGACGTGGATCGTCATTCGGCTGCGTCGCCTCTACGAACCGGTCGCGACTTTCGCCTATTCGAACCAGATCCTGGCCATCGGCGGCGGCACGCTGCTGATCGCGGCTGCGATCTTCGGCGTCCGCTCGCTGGGGATCGAGTTCCTTCCCAAGCTTGAGGAAGGCAACATGTACATTCGCGCTTCGCTCCCCGCCTCAATCTCGCTCGACGCCGGAGAGCCCGTCGCCCAGGCGATCCGGCGCGACATAATGAAGTATCCCGAAGTGACCGCCGTTCTGTCCGCCCATGGCCGCCCCGACGACGGAACCGACGCCACCGGCTTTTTCAACGTCGAGTATTTCGTTCCGCTCAAGCCGTTCGACGAGTGGCCGGCGGGCATGGACAAGGACAAGCTGGTCAACGAACTGTCGCACAGGCTGAAGGACAAGTATCCAGGGGTCGACTTCTCATTCTCGCAGATCATCGAGGACAACGTCGAGGAAGCTGCATCGGGTGTGAAGGGCGCGAACTCGGTCAAGCTGTTTGGCCCGGACCTTGCCACGCTGGAGCAACTGGCGGGACAGATCCGCGATCAGATGGCCAAGGTGCGTGGCATCGCCGACCTCGGCATCTTCCAGTCGCTGGGGCAGCCTACGGTGCGGATCGACATCGACCGGGCCAAGACCGCACGGTACGGACTGTCGGTTGATGACGTCAACCAGACGGTCGAGGCGGCGATCGGCGGGGCTACGAGCGGCGATCTCTACGAACCCCGCACCGATCGCCACTTCCCGATCGTGGTTCGGCTGCGTTCGGACCAGCGCGACAGTCTCGAGGCGGTCAAGAGCCTGACCGTGGGCGCGACCGCGCAGGATGGAAGCGCGATCCAGGTGCCCCTCTCCGAACTGGCCGACGTGCGGCTGACGAGTGGCGCCTCGTTCATCTACCGCGAGCACCAGTCGCGCTACATCCCGATCAAGTTCTCGGTTCGCAACCGCGATCTTGGCAGCGCCGTGGCAGAGGCCCAGGCCAACATCGCCAGGCACGTCGTCCTGCCGCCGGGCTACTCGCTGGAATGGGCGGGCGAGCTGGCCAATCTTCAGAACGCCGTGGCGCGGCTCGAAATCGTCGTGCCGATCAGCCTGTTGCTGATGCTGGGGCTGCTCTACGCGAACTTCGGAAGCCTGCGCGATACGCTGCTTGCGTTCAGCGTGATCCCCATGGCGATCGTCGGCGGCGTGCTGGGATTGTTGCTGACCGGAACGGCATTCTCCATTTCGGCGGCGATCGGCTTCGTCGCCCTGTTCGGGATCGCGGTGATGGACGGCATCCTTGTGGTCACCAATTTCAACCAGGCGATGGATGAAGGCGCGGATCGCCTGACTGCCCTGCGTATGGCGACGACCAATTCGCTTCGCCCGGTAGTGATGACCTGCCTAGTCGCGGCGATCGGCCTGCTGCCCGCCGCGCTTTCCACCGGCATTGGCAGCCAGGTGCAAAAGCCGCTGGCCCTGGTCGTTGTCGGCGGGATGACTCTGGCGCCTGTGCTTATCTTGCTCGTCCTGCCGCTGCTGATCGGCCGTTTCTCAAGCCGTCTCCAACCGGGCATGGAAAGCGATAATGGCCGTGGACCGGGGCATCGGGAGTTGCCGGCATGATCCGCGCCAGCCTGGGCGTCATCGCGCTGGCCGCTGCTGGCCCGGTTCTAGCAAAACCTCCGATCGTGGATGTTCCGCAGCCTCCAACCGCCGCGGGCGCTGCGCCCGAGACGGTTCTCGCAGCACCGATCGCACCGCAAAGCGGGCCGCCGCAGACCGTGCATCCGGGCGAGGCCGTGGCCAACGAATGGTGGCACGCTTTCAAGAGTCCCGGCATGGACAGGCTGGTGGCGAGGGCGCTTGGTGCCAACTCCGACATCGCCGTGGCTGCGGCAAATCTCAAGCAGGCGCATGAGTTGGCCGCTGCCGCGCGCGGTGTCCTGTTCCCGCAGGTCGATGCCGGTTATACCGTGGAACGGCAGCGCGTCTCCGGCACGCTTGCCTCGCCTCTGCAGAGTCCGACGCCGATCGTGTTCACGCTGCACACCGCGCAGGTCAACGTCGCTTATTCACTCGACCTGTTCGGAGGGGCGGCCGCGCGCACGCGCTCTGCCCGTGCCGCCGAACGGGCGACGCTCGCCCGGCTTGATGGGGTGCGCAACATCGTCAGCGCGAATGTTGCGCTGGCGGTGATCCAGAATGCGGCGCTTGAGGCGCAGGTCGATGCCGCCAGGGCCTCCATTGCAAGCAACCGCCAGATCCTGACGCTGCTGCGAACCCGCGAGGCTCTTGGCGCGGTCGGCAAGGCTGACGTGGTCGCGCAGGAGGCCGCGCTGGCTGCTGCTGAAGGTAGTCTCCCACCGCTGGAGCGGGCGAGCCGTGCCAATCTTGCGGCGCTGGCGGTGCTTGTCGGGCAAGCACCCGGTTCTGACTTGCCGGACCTGCCCAAGCTGGAAGAGATCGCGCTACCGGCCGATCTGCCGCTGAGCCTTCCTTCACAACTGGTTGCCCAGCGCCCTGACGTCCGTGCCTCGGCCGCCGCGATGGAGGGCGCTGCCGCCGACGCGAAAACAGCGCTCGCCGCGCGCCTTCCGGCAATCACGCTCAGCGCGTCGGCCGGTGGATCGTCGCTCGATTTCGGCAGCCTGTTGAGCCAGGGCAATCCGTTCTGGACCCTGATTGGCGGGTTGACCACCCCCTTGTTCCACGGCGGCGCGCTGCGTCACCAGCACCATGCGGCCGAAGCCGCGCTGGAGGGGGCCAAGGCCGGCTATCGCGGTGTCGCGCTTCAAGCCTTTGCCGACGTTTCCAACGCCCTTACCGCGCTTTCGACTGACGCCGAAGCACTCGATGCCGCAAGTCGCGCGGACTCTGCGGCACGGACCAGCCTTGGATTCATCCAGCGCCAGCTTGAACTTGGCGCGGCGGGGACCTTTGCCGTGCTTGGCGCGAGTGCGACGGCGCAGGCTGCGCGCAGTCAGCTCGTGGTGGCAAAGGCGGCGCGCCTTTCCGATACGGTGGGGCTGTTCACCGCCTTGGGTGGCGGCCAGTTCAGCAGTGCCGAAAGCGGTAACCCCGCGCCGCAAAGCGCCAATCAGTAGTCCCGCGAAACCCGGATCAGCCTCAGCGTCCGTTGATCTGCGCGACAAGATCGAGCAGGCGGCGGGCCTGATCGAGGTGGAGCAGCTCGACCATCTTGCCCTCGACCCGGATCGCGCCCTTGCCCCGGTTTTTGGGCTGGCTGAAGGCGGCGACAACCGTTTCCGACCAGGTGATCTCATCCGCTGAGGGCGAGAAAACCGTATTGCACGGTTCGATCTGGTCGGGGTGGATCAGGCTCTTGCCGTCGAAGCCGAATTCAAGGCCCTGCTCGGCCTCGGCGCGGAATGCGGCAAGGTCGCGGAATTCGTTGCAGACGCCGTCGAACACCACCAGGCCGTGAGTCCGGGCGGCAGTGACCGCCTGGGTCAGAATCGGCAGAAACGGTGTGCGTCCAGCGCGAAGCTGGGCGCGCATTTCCTTGGCGAGATCGTTGGTGCCAAGCACGAAGCCGGACAGTCGGGTGGATGCCGCGCAGGCCGCCACGGCGTGAAGCTCCGGCAAGACCGCACACGTCTCGATCATCGCCCACATCTGGGTATGGGCGGGGGCGGCGGAGAGCGCCGCGTCGCAGGCCAGTATGTCGCCCGGCCCGGCGATCTTCGGAACGAGCACCGCATCCGGTCCGGCTGCGGCGATGGCCGAGAGATCGTCTGCGCCCCATGGCGTATCGAGCCCGTTGCAGCGCACCACAAGCTCGCGGTGGCCAAAGCCGCCCGTCCGTACTGCCGCCATCGCGGCATCGCGGGCATCGGCCTTGGCCTCCGGCGCAACCGCATCCTCAAGGTCGAGGATCACCACGTCGGCGGGCAGGGTGCGGGCCTTGTCCAGCGCCCGTGCATTGTTTGCCGGCAGGTAGAGCGCGCTTCGCCGGGCGCGCGACGGCGCCTGCATCAACTCAGCCCGCCACGCCTGCCGCCGCCAGCACCGCCAAGGTCAGTACGTCAGGAGCGATGGCGGTCATCGGCGCGATCTGCACCGGCTTTTCCATCCCGATCAGCATCGGCCCGATCGTGGCGTTACCGGCCAGTTCGCGCAGCAGCTTTGCCGAAATGTTGGCCGATTGCAGTCCGGGCATGATCAGCACGTTGGCCGGGCCCGAAAGACGGCTGAAGGGATAGTTCTTCATCACCGTCGGGTTGAGCGCCGCGTCCGGGGCAAGCTCACCCTCGTATTCGAACCCGGGGTTCTGGGTATCGAGGATCGCCACGGCATCGCGCAAGGGTTCCAGCCAGCGGCCCGGCGGGTTTCCGAAGGTCGAATAGGACAGGAAGGCGACGCGCGGCTCGTGCCCCAGGCGGCGGGCGACGGCGGCCGTCTCGGTCGCGAAGCGGGCCAGATCCTCGGCGCTGGGGCGTTCGTTGACCGTGGTGTCAGCGAGGAACACGGTATAGTTCTTGCCGATCATCAGGTGGATGCCGAAGGGCAACTGGCCGGGCTTGGGATCGAGCACCTGGCGCACTTCGCGGATGGTCTGGGCGAAGGTGCGGGTCATGCCGGTGACCATCGCATCGCCCACCCCCAGCTTGAGCAGGGCCGAGGCGAAGATGTTGCGGTCCTGGTTGACCATGCGGCGCACGTCGCGCTCAAGGAACCCGCGCCGTTTGAGCCGCTCGTAGAGCATCTCGACCATCGCGGGGACGTGGGTGCTGACCGCCGAGTTCTCAATCTGCCAGGTTTCGGGCGCCTCGACGCCCAGCTCCGCCAGCTTGGCGCGGACCGCCTCGGTCCGCCCGACGAGCACCGGCTCGCCATAGCCATAGTCGCGGTACTGGATCGCGGCGCGCAGCACGATCTCGTTCTCGGCCTCGGCGAAGATCACCCGCCGGGGGTTTGCCTTGACCGTCTCGTAAACCTGGGTCAGCACCGAGGTGGTCGGGTTGAGCCGCGCCTTGAGGCTGGTGCGATAGGCGTCGAAATCCTCGATCGGCTTCTGCGCTACGCCGGTATCCATCGCCGCCTTGGCGACGGCCGAGGATACGACTTCCATCAGCCGCGGATCGAACGGCGCGGGGATGATGTATTCCGGGCCGAACTGGTACTTGATGCCATAGGCCGCGGCGACCTCGTCCGGCACGGTTTCGCGGGCCAGCTCCGCGATCGCGCGGGCTGCGGCGATCTTCATCTCTTCGTTGATCGCGGTGGCGCGTACATCCAGCGCGCCGCGGAAGATGAACGGGAAGCCCAGCACATTGTTGACCTGGTTGGGATAATCCGACCGCCCGGTGGCGACGATCGCATCGGGGCGCACCGCCTTGGCATCGGGCGGGGTGATCTCGGGGTCGGGATTGGCCATGGCAAAGATGATCGGCTTGGGCGCCATCTTCTCGACCCATTCGGGCTTCAGCGCGCCCGCCGCCGACAGGCCAAGGAAGATGTCCGCCCCGGCCAGCGCTTCCTCAAGGG
Source organism: Sphingomonadales bacterium (assembly GCA_028868335.1). GTDB lineage: Bacteria > Pseudomonadota > Alphaproteobacteria > Sphingomonadales > Sphingomonadaceae > Novosphingobium. The sequence continues at coordinate 17,305 of JAGWUU010000005.1, forward strand.
TGCGGTCGGCAGTGTCGATCGCGTGGGCACTCTTCCACTGGTCCATGCCCTTTTCGCGGCCGCGATAGATCACGCCCGAACGGTCGCAGACGGTGACGTTCTGGTGCCTGACCCCCATCGACTTGATCAGCGCGGTGCAGGCCAGCGCCGAGGCCCCGGCACCGTTGACCACCATCTTGACGTCCTCGAGCTTGCGCCCGGTCAGGAAGCAGGCATTGAGCAGCCCGGCGGCGGCGATGATCGCGGTGCCGTGCTGGTCATCGTGCATCACCGGGATCTTCATCTTCTCGCGCAGTGCCTGTTCGATCACGAAGCACTCGGGGGCCTTGATGTCCTCAAGGTTGATCCCGCCGAAGCTGGGCTCGAGCAAGGCCACCGCGTCGATGAAGGCCTGCGGGTCTTCGGTGGCAACCTCGATGTCGATCGAATCGACATCGGCGAAGCGCTTGAACAGCACCGACTTGCCTTCCATCACCGGCTTCGATGCCAGCGCGCCGAGGTTGCCCATGCCAAGGATCGCCGTGCCGTTGGAAATCACCGCAACCAGGTTGCCCTTCGCTGTATATTCGTAGGCATTGGCCGGATCGTCAGCGATCGCCTGGACCGGCACCGCGACGCCGGGCGAATAGGCCAGGCTCAGGTCGCGCTGGGTTGCCATGGGCTTCGATGCGATGATCTCGATCTTACCGGGGCGGATGGTGCTGTGATAGAACAGCGCCTCGCGCTCGGTGAAACGGACGTTGCTTTCGCTTGTCTGGGTCAGGTCTTCGGCCACGCGTAATCTCCGGTTTCGCATTGGCCCTAACCCAGCGAAACGCGACGCGATAGGGGAAAGCTTCGATCGCAAGGCTCCCGAATCGTCGATAGTCCCGCTAACCCGACAGTATGTCCGCTCCCGCGACCCCGATGATGGCCCAATATCTGGCGCTCAAGGCCGAAGCGGGAGACTGCCTGCTGTTCTACCGGATGGGCGATTTCTTCGAGTTGTTCTTTGACGACGCCAAGCAGGCGGCGCAGATCCTCGACATCGCGCTGACCAGCAGGGGGGAGCATCTCGGCATGCCGATCCCGATGTGCGGCGTGCCGGTCCATTCTGCCGAGGGCTACCTTGCGCGGCTTATCAAGGCGGGGTGCCGGGTGGCAATCGCCGAGCAAGTCGAAACGCCCGAGGAAGCGAAGCGGCGCGGCGGGTCGAAGGCGCTGGTCGGTCGCGACATTGTTCGCTTCGTTACGGCCGGAACGCTCACCGAAGAAGCTTTGCTCGAACCGCGGCGCGCCAATGTTCTGGCCGCCGTGTGCGAAGTACGCGGTACGGCGGGGATCGCCGCCTGCGACATCTCGACCGGACGGATGGAGCTTGAGGAATGCGCGGCAGACCTGATTGGCGCGGCACTCGCCCGGCTGGGGGCAAGCGAAACGGTTGCGCCCGAAGGGTGGGACGGTGCTCCGGCCGATGCGATCATCCGGCCAACCCGCGACTTTTCGAGCGATGGCGGCGATGCGCGGCTGAAGGCGGTTCACGGTGTTGCCACGCTTGACGGGTTCGGAGCGTTTTCCCGGCCCATGCTGGCAGCGGCGGGCGGGCTCGTCGCCTATCTCGATCATGTCGGGCGCGGCAATCTGCCGCTGCTGTTGCCGCCGGTCGCGCGATCCGGTGACGCGCATCTGGCAATGGACGAAGCGACCCGGGCGAGTCTTGAAATTCTCGTGTCGAGCAGCGGCACGCGGCGCGGCAGTCTGGTCGAGGCGCTGGATCGCTGCGTGACAGGAGCCGGGGCGCGGCAACTGGCCGAGGATCTGTCCGCCCCGCTGACCGACCGCGCCGCCATTGACGAGCGGCTGGCGCTGGTTGCCTGGCTTCATGACGATCCCCTGCTCCGCGGCGACCTGCGTGCGGTGCTGCGGGCACTGCCTGACGTGGGCCGGGCGCTGGGCAGGGTGGTTGCAGGCCGCGGAAGCCCACGCGATCTCGGGCAATTGCGCGATGGTCTGGGCGAAGCGCGGCGCATCCACGATCACTTGCAACGGCGAGGCGAACGGCCCGCGTTGCTTGAGGCGCTGCTCCCGAGTCTCACCGGCCATGGCGCGCTGACCGACCTGCTCGCGCGCGCGCTTGTCACCGGTCCGCCAACCGAGCGGGGGCAGGGCGGCTACATTGCCGAAGGATATGACGCCGCACTCGACGAACTGCGCCGGATCTCGGGCGACGCCCGCCGCGCGATCGCCGCGCTTGAGGCGAAGTACCGTGACCAGACCGGGATCGCGGCGCTCAAGATCCGCCATAACGGCGTTCTCGGCTACTTTATCGAGGTTCCCGCTGCACGCGCCGATGCGCTGATGGCGCCTGACAGCGGCTTTACCCATCGCCAGACCATGGCCGGGGCGGTGCGGTTCAACGCGCTGGCGCTCCACGAGGAGGCGAGCCGCATAGCGGAGGCTGGCGGCCATGCCCTTGCCGCCGAGGAAGCTCATTTCGAGGAACTGGTTGCCCGCGCGATCGAGGCGCGTCACGCCATTGCCGCCACCGCTGCCGCTCTGGCACGGATCGACGTGGCCGCCGGACAGGCCGAACGCGCCGTCGAGGGTGGCTGGACCCGGCCGGTGGTCAGCGAGGACACGGTTCTCGAGATCGAAGGCGGTCGTCATCCCGTGGTCGAGGCAGCGTTGGCGGTCCGCAATGAACGCTTCGTTGCCAACGATTGCCGCCTTGCCCCGGAGGACAGGCTATGGCTGATTGGCGGCCCGAACATGGGCGGCAAGTCGACCTTCCTCAGGCAGAATGCGCTGATAGTACTGCTGGCCCAGGCCGGAGGATTCGTGCCTGCGCTGAAAGCGCGCGTGGGCCTTGTGGACCGCTTGTTCAGTCGGGTCGGCGCCGCCGACAACCTTGCGCGCGGACGCTCCACCTTCATGGTGGAAATGGTTGAAACAGCAGCAATTCTTTCGCAGGCCGGTGAGCGCAGCTTCATCATTCTCGATGAAGTCGGGCGCGGCACATCGACTTACGACGGCCTCGCGCTGGCCTGGGCGGTGGCCGAGGCGGTCCATTCGGCCAACCGCAGCCGCTGCCTCTTCGCGACGCATTACCACGAGCTGGCGCGGCTGGCGGAGACCTGCGAGGCCCTGTCGCTCCACCACGTCAGGGCGCGTGAGTGGAAGGGCGATCTTGTCCTGTTGCACGAGGTTGCCGCAGGTCCGGCGGACCGCTCCTACGGGCTTGCCGTGGCCAAGCTCGCGGGGGTTCCGGCGCCGGTTGTCGCCCGCGCCAAGGCCGTGCTCGACCGGCTGGAGAAAGCGCGCGCGCAAAACGGCGGGCTGGCGACAGGATTGGGCGATTTACCCCTGTTTGCCGCCGCTGCCGAGCATGAAGAGGAGGCGGTTGATGCCCTGCGCGAGCGGCTTTCAGGACTGGATATCGACGCCCTGACCCCGCGCGAGGCGCTGGATCTGCTCTACGAACTGCAGCGCGAGGCGGAGAGCCTTCCTTAACCAGCCGGTGCTAGTCTCGCGCCATGTTCGGGACCAGTATCTTCTCGGTTTTTCGCAGCCGCTGGAAGGCGGTGATGTGGTCGGCGGGTATCCTGATGACCGCCTATTGCTCGATCCCCTCGCCCGAGGAAAGCGCGCAGAAACAGGCACCCCAGGCCGCTGATCTCAAGGCACTGCAAGGCGCGCTGGACGATGCACAAAAGAGCACAGGCCAGTAACCACTGCTTCTAAAGCGCGTCGAGGCGGGCCGTCCATGCCTCGACGATGGTGTTCATGTTCCACCGCTCGGCAGCACGTTGGAGAGCAGCCTTGCCGAGTGCATTTCGCCGCGCCGGATCGTCGGCAAGGTCGGCCATTGCCACGGCGAGCGCATTGGCGTCGCCGGGCGGGGTGACGACGCCGCAGCCCGTCACTTCATCGTACAGCCCGGTGCCCGACTCAGTGGTCGCAATCACCGGCCGACCCGATGCCAGCATGTTGGTGAGTTTCGATGGCAGGACGAGGTCGGCTGCTCCGGCGATCTGGGGGAGAAGGTGCATGTCGGCCATGGCCAGCAGCGCGCCCATCCGTTCCGCCGGTTGCAGACCGTGGAGCTGCACGTTGGCCAGCCCTGCCGCCTGACGACGCAGTTCCGCAAGATTGGGACCTTCGCCGCAGATCACGATCGCGATGTCGGGCCGATGTTGTAGAAGCCGGGCGGCTTCGATCAGCACGTCGATCCCCTGCTTGCGCGCGATGTTGCCCGAATAGAGCGCGACCGTGCGGCCGGTCAGTCCCCATGCGGCGCGCAGGATGTCGGCACCGGCTGGATCGGACACGAAGCGGGGATCGGCCCAGTTGCGCAGCTCGCAAACCCGCTGCGCCGCCACGCCCTTGGCGACGAGGCGCTTGGCCATCTGCGGGCTGATCGTCGAAACCCGGTCGGCGAGCCGCAAGATCCGGCCCTCGGCCCGCAGCGCGATGCGCGCGACCCATCCCGCGCGGGGCAGCAGTCCGGTGGCGAGCGCGGCCTCGACCTCGAAGTCCTGGACGTGGACCCACAACCGCGCACCGGCAAGGCGCGCGGCGATCCACGCGCTAACGACGCCCGGCAGCGCCGGTGCTATCGCTATCACCACCTGCGGCCGATCGGGCTTGCGGCGCAGAGCCGCGCCGATTGCAACCGGCAGCGCCGCCAGCGCAAAGCTGGCGAGGTGGATCACGCGCTTCAATCCGCCCGGTTCCGCAGGTATGTAATGCGGGCAGCGGGTGACGGAGATGCCGCGCTCCACCGATCGCCGCCAGCCGCCCGGGAAGCCGGGATAGCGCCGCCATTGCGGATAGTAGGGCTGCCCGGCGATCACCTCCACCGCGCGTCCGCTGGCGACCAGCGCCTCGGCAAGGCCGTGGGTGTAGAGGCCGATGCCAACCGGCTCTGGCGCGTAGTTGAGCCCGACGATGAGCAGGCGGTGCATGGTCATTGCCGTTCGAGCCATGCGGTCAGCCGGGCATGGTCGCGCGCCTGGGCGCGAAACTGGCGCGAAAGCAGGCGCGGCGCGTGGCGGGCGGTGCGGCTTGCCAGCCAGCGCAGGAAACCGCCCTCGTAGGGGGTGGCGAGGCCGCGAAAGCGCGTGATCAGTCCATGCACGCCGCCGTGCAGCGCCTGCCCCATGCCGTGGGTTCCGCCCGTGCTGTACGGCATCGGCAGCAACAAGGCCGTGGCGGCTTCCAGCACGGCTTCGTCGGGCGTCAGGCCATCGGGAGCGGAGGCGGGCAAGGCGTTTGGCCCGTGATAACGATGCGACAGGGCGAACAGCAGTGCGGCGCCCGTGGCCCATCCGCCTGTTTGTGCGCGGGTCCACCAGTCCGGCCAGTCGACAGGTGTGCTGTCAGCCAGCAACGCAAGGTCGGAAAGCACCAGCGGCCCGCAATCGAGGCGGTGGCTGTAGAGGGCGTGGATCACCAGATGATCGAGCAGGTCGGCCGGAGCGGGATAGCGCACCCCGTCGCGCATGATGGCACCTGCGCGCATCCTGTCCTCGGCCTCTCCCGCAACCGCGCCCGTTGGGCCGTTCGCCGGTTCCCACAACCATTGGTGCAACTCGATGAGGGTGCCGCGTGGCGCCAGCAGCATCGGCAGGTGCCGGTATTGCGCGATGGTGTCGGCCAATGGCACGGTTTGCGCTTCGTAAGGGCGATAGCCCGCCGCCAGCAGCCGCTCGTAGGCCGGGATCACGCTGTCGGGATCGAGCAGCAGGTCCAGATCGCGCAGCGGGCGTTCGGCCGGATGGGCGTAGGCATGACGGGCCAGCCAGGCGCCCTTGAGCGCAATCGGCGCAAAGCCGTCGGCCTGAAGCACGGCGCAGCATTCGACCAGTTCAGCATGTTGCGCCAGAGCCTGGATCGCGCTGCCGCGATGGGCGGCCTGCCAGTTGGCGCGGACTGCCGCCGGGATCGTCTGATGATCGCGGTGCAGCGCATGAAGGCGGGGTTGCAGGCGGTGCGCGGCCGCCAGTTCGTCAAGCGCGGCCCAATCGTCATCGTCGAACCCGCTGGCGGGCCGATCGCGACCGGGGCCCAGCAACGCGAGCAGGGCGCGGCAATGCGCGGCCCGGCTGGCCAACATCGGCGTACTCAGTTGGACTTCTTGGGCACCGAGAACGTGCCCGTCACCCGATCGCCGCTGGTCGAAGATCCCGGTGTCGTCCCCACGGCCGGGGAGCCGCCGCGCGGGCTGCCATCGACGCTCGACAACCCGGTGGCAAGGTCGATCACCAGACGTCCGCCGTTGAGCGTATCCGTGCCCCTGCGCAGCGCGACATTGCCCGCCATGGTGATGATCCGCCGGTTGAAGTCATAGATCGCGACGTCGCCCCGTGCGCTTTCGTTGCCGCGCGTCACCTCGACCCCACCGGTCGCATCGATCCGCTGGATCTTGAGGTTGCCGGCGTCGGTGTAGGCCACCGTGGTACGTGCCGCGTGAAGGTTGAGCCCGGCCTGGTTGATCGCGACGTTGCCCGAAAGGACCACCCGGTTCTGCTTGTCCTGCAACTCGATCCGATCGGCCGCGTAGCTGACCGGCGCATCGCTGTTGTGCCCGGCGATCGCCTGGGCATCGGTGCGCCCGATCGAAAGCGAGGCAACGGTGCCGATCGCCAGACCCGCAAGCAGCGAGCGAAGCGCGATCGAGGAAAGCGAGGTAGCGGCCATCACGGCATCCTGAGCTTGCCGGGCGCCATCAGCAGCCGGGCGTTACCTTCGAGCGCCACGGTGCGCTCACCCAGATCGGCCACTATCCTGTTGGCGCTGAAAGTGCCAGCCGGAATGGCCCCGGAAACCCCGCCCCCGCCAAGGACCTTGCGGGTCTTGAGGTCGATCATCACGTTGCCCGCGGACAGGCGATAGCCGTCGGCCGCGGTGAACAACACCTGGCCCGGCACGGTGACCTGCTCGCGGTCATAGTCATAAGCGCCGGAGGCCGCGGTCAATTGGGCAGGCCCTTCGTTCATCCTGATCCGGGCGGCAAGGTTGTCCATCCGCACCACCGGCTCGCGCGTGCTTTGCTGAACGGCATTGCCCGCGGTGACGGTGAAGGGACGGCCCTGGTTGTCGATCCCGCGGTACATGGCATCGGCAACGCGTATCCGGTCCTGGGTGATCGCCACCTTGTTGCGGTCAAGCAGGAAGCTGACCTCGCCGCGCGGGAACAGCGGCTGGACGATCATCGCCGCCACGATCACGCCGACAAGGCCGGGAAGCAGCCGCGCGAGAAACTGCACCCGCCGGTCGTGCGACCCGCCGGGGGCGGCCCACAGGCGGCGCTTGTCGCGGTTGATGTCGGCGGCCTGGCTCAATTCATTTCCGTCCCGGAAGGCGCATCACCGGGCCGGGGGAGCGGGCCGGTGATGCAGGTCAATAAAAAACGTCATGACTCATGGCTAAAGATGTCCTTGTCGGGCCATCCTGCAAGGTCAAGCCGGGCGCGGGCCGGAAGGAAATCGAAACAGGCCTGGGCCAGAGCCGTGCGTCCCTCGCGCTCGAGCCGATCGACCAGGATCGCATGCATGGCATGAAGATAGCGCACGTCGGAAGCGGCGTATTCGCGCTGCGCTTCGCTGAGTTCGGCCCCGCCCCAATCGCTCGACTGCTGCTGCTTCGACAGTTCCCTGCCAAGCAGTTCGCGGACCAGGTCCTTCAGCCCATGGCGATCGGTATAGGTACGCACCAGCTTGCTGGCGATCTTGGTGCAGAACACCGGGGCGGCGGTGATGCCCAGGTAGTGTTCGATTGCGGCAAGGTCGAACCGGGCGAAGTGGAACAGCTTGAGCCGGCCGGGATCGCCCAGCACGGCCTTGAGGTTGGGGGCGGCGTAGTCCGAACCCGGCTTGAACCGCACCAGGTGCTCATCGCCCTTGCCGTCGGAAATCTGGACGACGCACAGCCGGTCGCGCGGGGTGATCAGCCCCATGGTCTCGGTGTCGATTGCGATCGGACCGGGAGCGAGCACGCCTTCGGGGAGATCTTCTTCGTGGAGATAGACAGTCATATGGCCGTAGTGCTTAGGCTGAATGGCGCGGGGAGAAAAGCCCCGCGGTGCAAGGGCGCAAGGCAATGTCGAACAGCGATGCGATTCCCCAATCCTGGCGCGCCGCGCTCGATCCCGTCCTGGCCAATCCCGAGGCGCGGCGGCTCGGCGGGTTCCTTGCGGCGGAAGAAAGCGCGGGAAAGCGCATCTATCCGCCGCGCGGCACACGCCTCGCCGCGCTCGACCTTACCCCGCTCGATGCGGTCAAGGTGGTGATACTGGGGCAGGACCCCTACCACGGCGCGGGTCAGGCGCACGGCCTGTCGTTCTCGGTGCAGGACGGGGTGAAAGTGCCGCCGAGCCTGGTCAACATCTACAAGGAGCAGGAGAGCGACCTTGGCCTGCCCCGTCCGGCGCATGGGAACCTGACCGGTTGGGCGCGGCAGGGCGTGCTGCTGCTCAATGCCTCGCTTACGGTGGAGGATGGCAAGCCGGCCAGCCACGCCGGCAAGGGCTGGGAGACGATTACCGACGCGGTGGTCGCCGCCGTCGCCGCCAAGGACGAGCCTTGCGTGTTCATGCTGTGGGGCAACCACGCACGCAAGAAGGCGGCCAACGTGCCGGGACTGGGGCCCGACACGCACCACCTCGTCCTCACCGCTCCGCATCCCAGCCCGCTTTCGGCGCATTCGGGCTGGTTCGGGAGCAAGCACTTCAGCAAGGCCAACGCCTTTCTGGAAGCGCAGGGCCGGGGCGCGGTGGACTGGCGGCTTTAGGAGGACGTCGCCGCCGCCGCCGCCTTATCCCAAGCGCCGCAGCACCGCCTCTGCCAGCATCGGTCCGAAATCCGGCCCTTGCAGGGGGTAGAGGTAAGGCTCGATCACCTCGGCCTCGATCAGGGCAAGGCCGCCATTGTCCATCCGCACCATGTCGATCCGCGCATAGAGCGGCGGCTGGACGAAGGGGAGCAGGGAGACGACCTGTTCGGCGGCCCGCCGGTCAGCCGCCGAGGGATCGAGAACCTGTTCCTTGCCGCCGTAGAGCGACTGGATGCGATAGTCGCCGGGAACGGCACGCTTGACCAGGGCGTGACAGAACCGGCCGTCGATGAAAATGAAGCTCAGTTCGCCCTCGCTTTCGATTGCGGGGAGGAACGGCTGGATCATGCCGGGGCGGTCCATGGTCCAGTCGGCGGGCGGCGGCGCGGAGCGGGTGAAGCTGTCCTGCCCCACCGCGCCTGCCCCGACGCGGCGCTTCGCCACCACGCGATCGGTGGCGAAGTGATTGAAGGCGGCGGTTATGTCCGCTGCGGTCGGAGCTTCGGGCCACAGCGTGGGAATGGTCACCGCACCGCGCTCGGCGAGTTCCCTGAGGTAGAGCTTGTCCGCGTTCCAGCGCACCACTTCGAGCGGATTGCAGACCTTCACCCCGGCGCGTTCCAGCGCTTCCAGCCGGGCAACGAATTCATCCTTGGCGCGGGTGTAGTCCCATGGCGTGCCGATGATCGCGAGATCGAACCGGGTAAGTTCTTCCAGCGGCGCGCGCCAGTCGATGTCGACCACCCGCGCGCGGTCACCCAGCCCATCGCGCAAGGCGTCGATCTGGTAATCGTGTTCGAAAGCATCGGGACGCCGCGTGGATGATCCGGGCAGGGTGTCAGGACAGGCGAGGAAGGCGATTTCGGGAATCATCGGCTGGGGCTAGCGGCCCCGGGTCCGGGTGGCAATTTGCTTCGCGCGTTCCGGGCGAAACGGAAAAGGGCGCCCCTGCCGGAGCGCCCTCTTTTCCGAACGGACTACATGCCTCAGCGCGGCAGTTCGCTCGATCCCATCAGCACCTCATCGACCGCGCGGGCGGCCTGGCGGCCTTCGCGGATCGCCCAGACGACCAGGCTCTG
>JAGWUU010000006.1 GCA_028868335.1 Sphingomonadales bacterium
ACTGACCTGGTTGTCAACCGCGCGGTCGAACAGGTGTGCCTCGCGACCCTGGACCATGTCGAGCAGCCGGTCACGATCCAGCACTTGCCGGGGGTGTTCGAGAAAGGCCATCAACAGGCGGAATTCGACCGATGAAATCGAGATGAGCGCGCCTTCGCGATCGGTCAGCCGACGCTTGAGGGGATCGAGCGTCCAGCCCTCGAACTCGAAGTTCTCGTCCTCGACAGGGGAGGTCCCGCCCTTGGCGGCGCGGCGGAGAACGGAGCGAATCCGGGCGACGAGCTCGCGCGGCTCGAAGGGTTTGACGACATAGTCGTCAGCGCCGATCTCCAGCCCCACGACCCGGTCCATCGCTTCGCCGCGGGCCGTGAGCAGGATCGTCGGGATCGATCGCGTTTCCGAGAGGTGGCGACACAGCGACAGGCCATCCTCGCCGGGCATCATGATGTCCAGCAGCACGAGGTCGGGGGTCTCCTCGCGCAGGCGGCTGCGCGCGTCGGCTGCGCTGCCGGCCTCGGTAATGGCAAACCCCTGGCGCGAGAGGTACTCGGCCAGGGGTTGGCGCAACGTCTCCTCGTCATCGACGAGGAGAATGCGCGATGGTGAAACGTCGTCCATGCTTGCCCCTGGGAAGAGTGCTCGCGATGGTCAGTTGGCCGGTGGCGGCGGCGGGGGCATGTCATCGCCCATCGGCGGCATGTTCCCGCCGGGGCCGCGCATGCCCTTCATGTGTTCGCGCATCTTGCCGAAGGCGGCCTTGCGCTCTTCGGGGGTAAGCTTGCCGTCATGGTTGGTATCGGCCTCGTCAAAGCGCTTGAGCGCGGCAGCCACGGCTTCCTGTTTGGTCACGACGCCATCCTTGTTGGCATCGGCCATTCCGGCCATGCCGCCCATGCGGTGACCGCCCATTCGGCCGTGGTCCATCTCGTGACCACCCATGCCTTCGCCGCCCATGCGGTGCCCTCTGCCCATGCCCATGTGCTGGTGCGCAGCAACGAATTCGTCGCGCGAGATCGAGCCGTTGTGATCGGTGTCGATCTTGTCGAACATCTGGTTGATCATCACGGTGCGGTCGGCCTGGTCGATCTTGCCGTCATGGTTGAGGTCGTGTTTGTCGAACATCGCTTCGGCCTTGGCCTGGGCCTCGGCGCGGGTGATCGTTGCATTGCGGCCGGGGCCATGATCCTGCGCCGCCTGGGCAATCCCCACGGTGGCGAGGGCGAGTGCGGCCAGCGAAAGGCCCTTGGTAAGCGTGTTCATGAGTGCCTTCCTCCAGAAAATAAGGTGAAGTCGCGGATCCCGGTCAAGGGGAGGGGAGGAACCGAGGGCACCCGCGACTTCCAATTACCGTTCTAGCCCCACCGTGTCGCGCGATTATGTCGCTGGCGGGGAGATTTGTATCAATTTGTCGCTACTGCGGCCTTTCGTTCAGTGGCACGAAAGGCATCTCGCGCGGACGGTGCTGCGTTCCCCACCCGGCCGTGATGAACAACACCTCCACCTTGTCGGTGACGTCGGCGGTGTGCCAGGCTCCGGGTGGATTGATCGCGTAGTCCCCGCTTTCGAGAACGACCGTGCGATTTTCTCCGTCCGCCAGTTCCTGGTGAAGGGTGATCGTCCCGCTGAGGCAGAGTACCACCTCGTCGCCCTCGGGATGGACCTCCCAGCTGTCCCAGCTTTCGCTGAAGGAATGGACCGTCACCAGCCGCCCTTCGCGCCCGTCGGTCTGGTGGCGGCCGACATAGTCGCCATACCATTCCATCGCCCCGGTAAATTCCGGTTCGGCGACGGCCGATGCTCCCAGCCCCAGATGCAGCGGAAACCGGGCGATGGGCGTTCCGGACACCGCTGCTCAGCCCATCACGAAAGCGTTGAGCTTGTTGCCATCTGGGTCGCGGAAGTAGGCGGCGTAGAATCCGCCGTCGCCGCGCGGACCGGGCGCGCCTTCATCGCTGCCGCCGTGGGCAAGCGCGATCTGGTAGAGCCGGTCGACCTGTTCGGGGTCCTTGGCCTCGAACGCGGCCATCACCCCGTTGCCGACCGTGGCCGGCTTGCCGTCGAAAGGCTTGGTCGCGGCGATGCCGCAGCCCGCACCGGGCGTGCCCCAGGCGATGAAGGTATCGAATTCCATCATTCGCGCGGTGCCCATTTCGGCGGCGATGGCGTCATAGAACTGCGCAGCGCGGGGCAGGTCGTTGGTCCCCACCGTGACGTAACCGATCATGATCCTTCTCCTTCGTGAGTCGCACGGAACATTAGAAGAACAAAACCGCCTTCACAAGGGGGCGCAAGCCAGCTTGAGCCAGGCCAGCGCGGCCCCTTCGAGCTGGGGCGCGAGAATTTGCTCGACCGTGGCGTGATAGGCGTTCCACCAGACGATCTCGTCACCGTCGAGCAGTGCGCGATCGACCAGCGCGGCGTCGATCGGAGCAAAGGTCAGCGTCTCGAAGCTGAAGTACTCACCTTCCTGCCCCGACACCGTGCGCGGTTCGACCAGGATCAGGTTCTCGATGCGGATGCCGTATTCGCCCGCCTTGTAATAGCCGGGCTCGTTGGACAGGATCATCCCGGCGAGAAGTTCCTGCCCGGTCCCGGCCTGGCCCCCCTGGGCCTTGGCGATGCGCTGGGGCCCTTCGTGGACCGCAAGGAAACTGCCGACGCCGTGGCCGGTGCCGTGGGCGTAGTCGACCCCGGCCTGCCACAGGAACTGGCGGGCAAGGGTATCGAGCTGGCTTCCCACCGTGCCACGCGGGAACACCGCGCGGGCCAGCGCGATGTGGCCCTTGAGGACGCGGGTGAAGCGGTCGCGCTGCTCTGCGTTCGGCTCACCAGGTCCGATCCAGACGGTGCGGGTGATGTCGGTCGTGCCGTCAGCGTATTGGCCGCCCGAATCGACCAGATAGATCGAGCTCGGCGCGATCGGGATATTGGACTGTTCGTCGACCTTGTAGTGCGGGCTGGCGGCATGGCCACCGGCGGCGGAGATCGTGTCGAACGACAGGTCGCGCAGCAGGCCGGTATCCTCGCGGAAGGACTGGAGCCGGGCCGCGGCGGCCAGTTCGTCGATCCCCCCCTTGGGCGCTTCGACGCTCAGCCAGTGGAGGAACCGGGCGATCGCCGCGCCGTCGCGGGCCTGGGCGGCGCGCTGTCCGGCCTGCTCGGCCTCGTTCTTGACCGCCTTGGGCAGGACGGTCGGGTCGGTCAGTTCGATGACCTGCGCCCCCGCGCCCTTCAGCGCCGCGAAGATCGCCGCGACCGAGCGTTCGGGATCGACCGCGACCTTGCGCCCGGCAAGTGCCTGCAAGGAGGGAACGAACGCCTCGCGCGGGCGCACGGTCACCGCATTGCCAAGGTGGGCGCGCAACGCAGGTGTCACCTTGTCGTCGGCGATGAACAGTTCGGCCGTGCCATCGGCATGGGCGAGGACGAAGGACAAGGCGACCGGCGTGCGATCGACGTCGGCCCCGCGCATGTTGAGCAGCCACGCCACGCCATCGAGCGCCGAAACAACCGCCGCATCAAGCCCCTTGGCGGAGAGCCATTCGGCAACCTCGCTGCGTTTCGCCTCGCTCGATTTGCCCGCCAGTTCGGTCGGCTGGACGATCGCCGGGGCCAGCGAGGGTTCCGGCCGGTCCTGCCATATCGCGTCGATCGGATTGCCATCGACCGGAACCAGTTCGCCGCCCGTCGCCGCCAGAGCGGCACTGGCGGCATCGACCCAGGGCTTGCCGTGGAGCCAGGCGTCGTAGCCGATACGCGCTCCTGCGGGTGCATTGGCGGCCAGCCAGGCCGCGATCGAGGTGGCGGGAACCGACTGGTATTCGTACAGTCGGCCATCGACCTGTTCCTGCACTTGCAGGGTGTAGCGGCCATCGACGAACATCGCGGCCTTGTCGGCCAGAACAGCGGCCGATCCCGCCGATCCGCCGAACCCGGTCAGCCAGCCGAGCCGCTGGGCATAGGCGCCGACATATTCGCTCATGTGCTCGTCCGAGATCGGCACGACGAAGCCATCGAGGCCGCGTTTTTTCAATTCCTTGCGCAGCGCATCGAGCCGCGCTTCGTGGGTGTTCATCAGCATGGGTTGCAGTCCTTCTGCACCCAACATAGAGCCGGACCATGACACTTACCACACCCCCCGTCGCTGCGAAAAAGCCGCACGTCGAAACGCGCCATGGCGTAACCATCACCGACGATTACGCGTGGCTGCGCGATCCCGGCTATCCCGAGGTTGGCGATGCGGAGATTCTTGCCCACCTCGAGGCGGAGAACGCCTGGTTCGAAGAGCGGATGAAAGCCCAGCACGACCGGGTCGATTCGCTGTTCAAGGAGATGCGCGCCCGGATCAAGGAGGCAGACGAATCGGTCCCGCAAAAGGACGGCGATTATCTCTACTGGATCGCCTTCGAGGAGGGTGCCGAATACAAGAAATGGTGGCGCCGCCCGGTCGGCGCAAAGGATGATGGCAGCGCCGATCAGTTGATCCTCGACGAGGTGGCGCTGGCCGAGGGCAAGGATTATTTCCGGCTTGGCGCGCTGTCGGTATCGCATGATGGGCGGCTGCTCGCCTGGTCGGTCGACGACAACGGCTCGGAGAGGTTCACCGCGCGGATCAAGAACCTCGAGACGGGAGAGATCTTGCCCGACGAAATCCCCGGCACGCTTTCCTCGCTGGTCTGGGTCGCGGGCGACAGGGGGATTGTTTACAGCCTCGCCAACGAACAGTGGCGCACCGACAATGCCCGGCTGCACTGGCTTGGCGCTTCAACCTCAAGTGACCTTGAACTTTACCATGAAGACGACGACGGTTTCCGGGTCGGCGCTTCGCTTTCCGCCAATGAGCAATGGCTGATTATCGGCACGGCTGACAATGAAACCAGCGAGGTCCGTCTGGTTCCGGCCTCCGACCCGCTGGCCCACCCGGTTCTGGTGCGCGCGCGGGAGAAGGGTGTCGAATACGATGTCGACCTCCACGAGGACACGGTTTTCGTCCACACCAATGACACGCACGAGAACTTTCGCCTTGCCACCGCGCACCTCTCGCATCCCGGTGACTGGACTACGCTGATCGAGGGATCGGACGAATTCTATCTCACTGGCTTCGCGCTGTTCCGCGATTTCTACGCGGTCGAGGGACGCCTTGCCGGGCTCGACCAGATCGAGGTGCGCTATTACGGCGATCCGGCGCGGGTCGAGCCGATCGCGTTCCCCGAGGCGAGCTACAGCGCGGGCCTTGGCGACAATCCCGAATGGGCGGTCAGCACCCTGCGGTTGGCCTATGAATCCATGATAACCCCGGCGACCGTCTATGACTACAGCGTCGCCGCACGCAGCCTGACCGTCCTCAAGGTTCAGGAAATCCCCTCGGGTTACGACGCGTCGCTTTATGCGACCGAGCGGCTGGAAGTGACCGCGCGCGATGGCGCAAAGGTGCCGGTTTCGATCATGTACCGGCGCGACCGCAAGCCGGGCGGGCCGCTCTATCTCTATGCCTATGGCGCCTACGGCATTGGCCTGTCGCCGGACTTTTCGGCATCCATGCTCAGCCTGGTCGATCGTGGCTTCGCCTATGCCATCGCGCATATCCGCGGCGGCGACGAGCTTGGACGGGCCTGGTACAAGGCCGGGAAGCTGATGCAGCGGACCAACACCTTCAACGATTTCGTCGATGTCGCCAGCGATCTGGCTGCGCGCGGCTACACCGCAAGGGGCCGGATCGCGGCGACTGGCGGATCAGCCGGCGGCGAACTGATGGGCGCGGTGATCAATTCCGATCCCGGCCTGTGGGGCGTGGTCGTGGCGCATGTGCCCTTCGTCGATGTGGTCAACTCGATGGTCGATCCCACCCTTCCGCTCACGCCGGGCGAATGGCCCGAATGGGGCAATCCGGTCGAGGACAAGGCGGCCTTTGAGTACATGCTGTCCTATTCGCCCTACGATCGGGTTTCGGCGCAGGCCTACCCCCCACTGCTGGTGACGGCCGGCCTCAACGATCCGCGAGTGACCTATTGGGAGCCGGCCAAATGGGTCGCCAAGCTGCGCGAGCTCAAGACCGATGGCAACGAACTGCTGCTCAAGACCAACATGGGTGCGGGCCACGGTGGCAAGTCCGGCCGGTTCGAGAGCCTGAAGGAAACGGCGGAAGAGTTTGCTTTCATCCTGTGGCAGTTGAGCGCGACGGGATGACCAACCGGCACACCCTGACCTTCACCGCGCTGCCAGACCACATCGACGAACTGGGCCATGTCAACAACGCGGTCTGGGTCGACTGGATCCAGCAGATCGCCACCGCGCACTGGGCGGCGGTCGCTTCGGCGGAGCATCAGGCGCAGTACATCTGGGTCGTGACCCGGCACGAGATCGACTACCGCGGCAACATCGGGCCGGGCGAGACGGTGACGGCGGAGACGTTCATCCCCACCGGACCCACCGGCGCGCGGTTCGACCGGCGGGTCGATTTCCGCGATGCCGACGGAAAGGTAATCGTCAGCTCCAACACCACCTGGGCGATGATCGACCGAGCCAGCGGGCGATTGGCGCGGGTGCGCGAGGACGTGGCCGCGCCGTTCCGGCCGTTCGGGGACGAGGGCTAGCTCGTCGTCCCCGGTCAAGCCGGGGACGACGTCAACCCACCAATTCCGCCACCGGCACATAGTCATAGCCCAGCTCGCGCGCGACAGCCTCATAGGTCACCTTCCCGCCCGAGACGTTCAGCCCCTCGGCAAGGTGCGCGTTGGCCCTGAGCGCACCCTTCCAGCCCAGCTCGGCGATCCGCATCGCGTGCGGCAGGGTGACGTTGTTGAGCGCATAGGTGCTGGTCCGTGCCACAGCGCCGGGCATGTTGGCGACGCAGTAGTGGACGATCCCGTCGACAACGTAGGTCGGGTCGGCATGGGTGGTGGCATGGCTCGTCTCGAAGCATCCGCCCTGGTCGATCGCGACATCGACCAGCACCGCGCCCGGCTTCATGCACTTGAGCATGTCGCGCGTCACGATCTTGGGCGCGGCGGCGCCGGGGATCAGCACCGCGCCGATTACCAGGTCGGCCTCGCAGATCATCTGCTCGATGTTGGCGCGGTTGGAAAAACGTGTCTTGGCGCGGCTTTCGAAATGGATGCCGAGCCGCTCCAGCACTTCGGGATCGCGGTCGAGAATGGTGACGTCGGCGCCGAGGCCGACCGCCATCTGGGCGGCGTTGAAGCCGACCACGCCGCCGCCGATCACCATCACCTTGCCCGGCAGCACACCGGGAACGCCACCCAGCAGCACGCCGCGCCCGCCATGGGCCTTTTCCAGCGCGGTCGCTCCGGCCTGGATGCTCATCCGCCCGGCGACTTGGCTCATCGGCTTGAGCAGCGGCAGGGTGCCGCCCGGCCCGGTCACGGTTTCGTAGGCGATCGCGGTCACGCCCGACTTGACAAGATCGGCGGTCTGTTCGGGATCGGGAGCGAGGTGGAGGTAGGTGTAGAGGATCTGCCCTTCGTGCAGCATTGCGCGCTCGCCTGCCTGCGGTTCCTTGACCTTGACGATCATCTCGCAGCCTTCGAACACGGCCTTCGCGTCAGGCTTGATGATGCCGCCGGCCGCGGCATAGGCCTTGTCATCGGCGCCAATGCCCAGTCCGGCACCGCTCTGCACCCAGACCTCGTGCCCGTGGGCAACCAGCTCGCGCACCGATTCCGGCGTCAGGCCGACGCGGTATTCATGGTTCTTGATTTCCTTGACGGTGCCAACGCGCATGACGCTATCCTTGTCCCATTGGCCCGGTGAACGGGCCTTCTTGTCCGACAGGATACGCTCTTCGCAGCCGAATGTTTCCCCAAACTTCGTCATTGATCGCGGGTGTTTTGGTGATATTTCCCGGTAATGGGAAAAGAATCGGGAAAATATTCAGCAGATCGTGCCGATGTCGTGCTGCTGGAAGCGTTGCAGGCCGATTCTTCGCGTTCGATCGCGCAGCTTGCCGAAATGGCTGGCGTCTCTCCCTCGGCCTGCCACCGGCGGATCAAGGCGCTGGAGGATGCGGGGGTGATCACCGGCTACGCCGCCCAGGTCGACAGCCGCCGTCTTGGCCTGCGGTTGCAGGTCTTCGTCGAGATCACCCTCACAAGCCAGAGCCGCGAGGCGATGGACCGGTTCGAAGCGGCGGTTGGCGATTTTGACGACATCCTCGATTGCTACCTGATGTCGGGCAGCGCGGACTACCTGCTGCGCGTCGCCGCGACCGATCTCGACCAGTATGACCGGATCCACCGCGATTGCCTTGCCCGCCTGCCGGGAGTGTCGGCGATGCGCTCGGCCTTCGCGATCCGGCGGATCAAGCGCTGGCAGGGCTATCCGGTGCCGCGCGGGTGAACGATTGCAAATGCTTCGTATGGCCTTAGGCTCGCCGGTGTGAACGAACGCAAGCTTTCCGCCTGGCTCGCAGCCGGGGTGATCGACGGTGACAGCGCCGCCCGCATCCGCACCTATGAGGCGCAGCACGCTCGCCCGCTGGCGCTGTGGGCGGTGGTCGGGATCGGCGCGCTGGCGATCGCGCTGGGGTTGATCTCGGTAGTTGCGGCCAATTGGGACGCGATCCCGGCGATGGTTCGGCTGGCGGTGCACCTCGCACTGCTGGTCGCGGCAGCCGCGGCGCTGTGGTTGCAGCGCGAGCGAGGCGGCTGGGGCGAGGAGGTGCTGCTGTTCGTCTTCGGCGCGCTGGGGCTGACCTTCATGGGCCATTTGGGCCAGGCCTATCAGACGACATCCCCGTTGTGGCAGCCGCTGGCCATGTGGCTGGTGCTGTTCGCGCCGCTGTTCGTGCTGCGGGGCCAGACATGGCTCACCGCGCTGGGTCTTGCCGGAGCGCTGGTGGTGGCGGTGTGGAACTTCGCCTTCCACTATGAGATGCGCGACGGGTCGTTCGTGATCTTCGCGCTGCCGACCGCTCTGCCGCTGGCCCTTGCCCCACTGGGCGCGGCGCTGCGGGTCCGTTCGGCGCGGGCGACCTTCTGGCGGCGGATCGAGGAGCTGGGCTTTGCCTATGCGCTGCTCGGGGCTAGCGGGATCGCCGTGCTGGCCGGAACCGAAAACCTCGCGCAAGGGGGAGACGCGGGCAAGATGCTGCACACCTTGCTGGTCTGGGCGGCGGCGGGATTTGCGGCGACGGCGGCGATATGGTCGACACGAAAGGACCATTCGGGCCAGGCGGCAACAGGAATGCTGGCGGCGGCAAGCGTGGTGGCGCTGATCGCCTGGCCGCTGTCGGGTAGTCCGGTGATAGGGGCACTGCTGTTCATGGCGCTGTGGGCGGTAGTCGCGGCCTGTGCGCTGCGCGGTGGCTGGCGCGGAGTGTTCCAGCTCGCCGTCGCGGTGCTGGCGCTGCGGCTGATCGTGCTGAGCTTCGAGCTGGACAACGATCTGCTGTCGAGCGGAGCGGGACTGATCGCCAGCGGGGTGCTGATCCTGGGCATCGCCTGGGTCGCGGTGCGGGTGGCACGCAGATATGCCCCGCCGAAGGAGGTGACGCCATGAACCGCGCCGCGCTTTACGCCGCCGCGCTGGCGCTGCCGTTGCTGGGGTTGGGCGGGATGTGGATCAGCGCCGATCGCCTCAGCCGCCAGGGCACCGAATGGGATGTGCCGATCCAGGGCTATGATCCGCGTGACCTGCTCCAGGGGCATTATGTGCAGTTCCGCTATGACTGGCCGAGGGAACGCTCTCCCGAACCGCAACCCTATTATGGCGATGTCGGGTTCTGCCTTGAAGGCACGCCGCCGCAGGTCCTGGGCACGCGGGAGAAAGCGCCCGATGACACCTGCCCCGCCTTCATACAGGTTGGCGAAGGCATTCAAGGCCGCCTCTATGTTTCGCAGCAGGAGGCTGCTCGCCTGCAAAAACAGTTGGTTGATGCCAAGCTGCAAGGCATGGTCCGCATCCGCCTGCGTCCTGACGGACACATCACCCCGCTGCGGCTGACCTTCCGTCCGCGAGTGCCGGAGCCGCAGGCGGCGCCGTGATTTCCAGTTCCGCATTGGTCGAATCGCTGACGGCACGGATCGGCGCGTGGCGCGGGCAGCGCTTGTGCGTAATCGGCATCTGCGGTGCGCAGGGGTCGGGCAAGTCGACGCTGGTTGCGGGCCTTGTCAGGCGGCTTGTCCAAAGCGGGGTGCGGGTTGCCGCGCTGTCGCTCGATGACCTCTATCTGAAGCGGGCCGAACGGCAGGAAATGGCGTGCGATGTCCATCCCCTGTTCGCAACGCGTGGGGTGCCGGGGACGCACGATGTCGCGCTGGGGCTCGCCACGATTGATGCACTGGCACGGGGCGAGGCTGCGCCGCTGCCGCGCTTCGACAAGGGGCGCGATGACCGTGTGCCCGAAACGGAATGGCCGCGCTCGCCCGAAAACACGCAGGTTTTGCTTTTTGAAGGCTGGTGCATTGGCGCGAGCTCGCAAGAGCCTGCGGCACTGGCCGAGCCAGTCAACGCACTGGAGCGCGTCGAGGATTCGGACGGCATTTGGCGCGGCCATGCCAATGCCGCGCTGGCGGGAGACTATCAGGCGCTATGGGAGCGGCTTGACCGGCTGGTCCTGCTCGCCGCGCCGTCGTGGGACGTAGTGGCGACCTGGCGCGAGCAGCAGGAGGCGGAGCTGCGCCAGAGCAGCGGCGACCGGGTGATGAGCCCCGCCGAAGTCGCCCGGTTCATCCAGCACTACGAGCGGCTGACCCGGCACATCCTGGCGACCATGCCCGCTTATGCCGACCTGACGGTGCGGTTGGACGAAGCGCGCGAGGTTCTGGAAATCACCTAAAGCGGGCTGCCGTCCTTGTCGCGGTAGATCTCGCGGCGGCCGACGTGGTTGGCCGGGCCGACGAAGCCGTCCGCCTCCATCCGCTCGACCCATTTGGCCGCGGTGTTGTAGCCCACGCCAAGCTGGCGCTGGAGCCACGAGGCGCTGGCCTTCTGGCTTTCGAACACGATCTGGCAGGCCTGGCGGTACTTGCGCTCGTCCGGGCTGTCCGATGCAGTGGCGTCGAGGTCGTCGAAGCCGAAGCCGCCGTCCTCGGGCTCTTCGGTGACCGAATCGACGTATTCCGGGCTACCCTGACCGCGCCAGAAATCGGCGATCCGTTCGACCTCCTCGTCCGAAACGAACGGTCCGTGGACGCGCTTGATCGGGTCGGTGTTGGGCTTGTAGAGCATGTCGCCCTTGCCCAGCAGTTGCTCGGCGCCCTGTTCGCCCAGGATGGTGCGGCTGTCGATCCGGCTGGTCACGGCAAAGCTGATCCGGGTCGGCAGGTTGGCCTTGATGACGCCGGTGATGACGTCGACCGAGGGGCGCTGGGTGGCCATGATCAGGTGGATGCCCGCCGCGCGGCTTTTCTGGCTGAGGCGCTGGATCAGCACTTCGACTTCCTTGCCCACCGTGACCATCAGGTCAGCGAGTTCGTCGACGATCACCACGATCTGCGGCAGCGGCTGGTAGTCGAGCTGTTGTTCCTCGAACATCTCCTCGCCGGTTTCGGGGTCGAAGCCGATCTGGATGCGGCGGCCGAGCGGCTTGCCCTTGGCCTGCGCGGTGCGAACCTTGTCGTTGAAGCCCGAGAGGTTGCGCACCGACAGCTCGCTCATCTGGCGATAGCGGCGCTCCATTTCCTCGACCGCCCATTTGAGCGCGCGCACCGCCTTGGCCGGTTCGGTGACGACGGGCGAGAGCAAGTGCGGGATGTCGTCGTAGCTCTTGAGTTCGAGCACCTTGGGATCGACCAGGATCAGGCGGCACTGCGCCGGGGTCAGGCGGTAGAGCAGCGACAGCAGGATGGTGTTGAGCCCGACCGACTTGCCCGACCCGGTGGTGCCCGCGACCAGCAGGTGCGGCATCGCGGCCAGATCGGCGACGATCGGTTCCCCAGCGATGTCCTTGCCCAGGATGATCGGCAGCATCCCCTTGGCATTGGCGAATTGCTCGCAGGCAACCAGTTCCTTGAAGCTGACCATCTGGCGGTCGGCGTTGGGCAGTTCGATGCCCATCACCGTGCGCCCGGGGATCGAGGAAACGCGGGCCGAGATCGCGCTCATGTTGCGGGCGATGTCGTCGGCAAGGCCGATCACCCGGCTGGCCTTGATGCCCGGCGCGGGTTCGAGTTCGTACATGGTGACGACCGGACCGGTGCGGACCGCGGTGATCTCTCCCTTGACGTTGAAATCGTCGAGTACGGTTTCGAGCAGGCGGGCGTTGCGCTCCAATGCCAGCTTGTCGATCTTCGGTGCGGAATTGGGCGGCGGATTGTTCAGCAGGTCGAGCCCCGGCAGTTCGAAGCTGTCAAACAGGTCGCCCTGACGGCTGGAACCGGAAAGTTGCGCCGGCTTGGCCGGGCGGGTGGGGTCGCTGATCTCGGGCGGCTTGCGCGGCGCGCCGAGCGGAACCGGGGCGGCGGCGCGCTCGTCGCGCGCTTTCCTGTCGCGCACCGAGGGAAGCGGGATGGCGCTGCCGATGGCCTCGAGGCTGGGGCGGCGCTTGAGCATGCCGGGCAGGGTGAAAAGGTTGCCCCAGTCGATCGCGAAGACCCGGCCCGCCAGGATCGCCCCTCCCGCAAGACTGGCGATTCCCATGGCAAGGATCGCCCAGAAGCGTCCGCCCTCGGGCAGTTGCGACGCCAGCCAGCGGATCGCGCCCGCGCCCAGCAGCCCGGAAATACCGCCGAACGAGGCCGGGAACGAACCGCGCGTTTCGGTGACGATCAGCGAAAGGACCGTGGACAGCAACGCCATCGCAAAGAGCAGCAGGCCAACCGGTCGCCACCAGGCATGGGCGGCGTGGGGCAGTTCGCGGTCCTCTTCCTCGACCAGCCGCCACAGCTTGCGCGCCATGACGTACATCAACGGGAGGAACAGCACGGAAACCGGGCCGAACAGGAACAGCGCCCGTTCCGCGACCCAGGCCCCGGCGCCGCCCATCCAGTTGAGCGCCGGACCGGCCGCCGCCGTGGAGGCGCTGGGGTCGGTCTGATGGTAGCTGAGCAGGGCGAGCGTGAAGAACACCATGCCAAGGCCGAGCAGCAGCGCACCGCCAATCTCGGCGCTCCGGCGCGCGGCACGGCGCAGGCCCGCACGCCAATCGACGCGCGCACCGCGCTGCCCCGCAGAAATAGGCCGTGTCGCCATGATGCTCCCCTTGTGCTGGCCCGCGTTATGCGCTCGGGGGTGACTCCCCGTCAAGAATCCTTGGAAATCCGGCGATTCGCTTTGCCGCAAAAAGCGTCGATCGCGGCCCAGCGCGGCCAGTCGAGCCGTCTTGCGCTGTTGCGGTTCATCCCGCCCAGCGCGATCACCGCCGCGCGGGACCTGGCTGCGAGAAGCCGGAACCGGACCGGGCCCAGCGCCTGTCCGCCGGGATGCGATCGCGTGGCGAAGGCCGGGGACAGCAGCAGCGCGTCGGCGCGCCGGGCCTTGCCGATCTCGTGCAGCGAATGGACGGTGACGAGGCGCGGCAGGGCCGGTCCGCGCGCAAGGTCCACGGCATTGCCATAGGCGGCGTCCGCTCCCCAACGGCGCGCAGTCCGCGCATCGCCCGACATGGCGACGACGTGCCCGTGGGCGCGGGCAAGGCGGAGCAGCGTGCGAAAGCGCGCGCGGCGATCGGCCGTATCCAGGTGGTAGTGCCGGAACACCAGCCCGGCGCCGCGCGGCAGTCTGGCAAGCACCCGCTCCAACGCGGTATCGTTGCGCGCGTCGGAAACGACCCAGATTGTCGGCAGGGGCTTCAAACGCGCCATGGCCCCGCTATAGCAGCGCGCGATGACCGATCCAGCCAGTGCCTTGTCCGATGTCCAGTCCCGCATTGCCCACGCCGCGAAGGTTGCCGGACGCCCGGTTGGCGACGTGGCGGTGATCGCGGTCAGCAAGACCCATCCGGCAGAGGCGATCGTTCCCCTTGTTGCCGCAGGGCAGCGCCTGTTTGGCGAGAACCGCGTACAGGAAGCCCAGGCCAAGTGGCCCGCGCTGCGCGAGGCCCATCCCGACGTGGTCTTGCACCTGATCGGCCAGCTCCAGTCGAACAAGGCGGAGGACGCCGTGGCTTTGTTCGATTGCATCCATTCGCTCGACCGGCCTTCGCTGGTAGCGGCGCTGGCGCGGGCGATGGACAGGTTGGGGCGTCATCTCCCGTGCTTCGTCCAGGTCAATATCGGCGCCGAGGAGCAGAAGGGCGGCTGTGCGATCGAGGCCCTGCCCGCGCTGCTGGCAGAAGCGCGCACCGCGGACCTCAACGTCATCGGCCTGATGTGCGTCCCCCCGCTGGGGATCGAACCCGCGCCATTCTTTGCCCTGCTCGACAAGCTGGCCGCCGATCATGGCCTCGCCGGTCGCTCCATGGGGATGAGCGACGATTTCGAGACGGCGATAATGTTGGGCGCGACCCATGTTCGCGTCGGCTCGGCCTTGTTCGGAGCGCGCGCCTAGCCTAGCCTGTCGGTTGCAAGCCGCAACTCGACGGCGAAGGAGAAACATGGGCGAGGGCTTTTCCGATTGGATTCCCGCAGGTTGGCCGGCGATGTCGGTCGCCGCGGTTGAGGCCAGACTCTGCGCGCCGGGCGAACGGTTCGAGATGGAAACCGTGGCGATCCGCGGCGTGCCGACCCGGACGTGGAAGCACGCCCCGGCCAATCTCGCCGTGCTTGCCCGGCTTGCCCGAACCCACGGCGATGCGACGTTCGTGATCTACGAAGATGAACGGGTCAGCTACGAGGCGTGGTTCCGCGCCGTCGCCGTTCTCGCGCGTCACCTGCAATCGCTGGGCGTGACCAAGGGCGATCGGGTGGCGCTCGCCATGCGCAACCTGCCCGAATGGCCGGTAGCGTTCTTCGCGGCCGTAACCATCGGGGCGATCTGCGTACCGCTCAATGCTTGGTGGACCGGGCCGGAACTGGCCTACGGCCTGACCAACTCGGGATCGAAGGTGCTGGTCTGCGACGCGGAGCGGCTTGAACGCATCCTGCCGCACCGCGATGAACTGCCCGATCTGGCCCATGTCATCGTTTCGCGGCGGGAAGACCAACCCGCCGGAATCGGCGCGCTGGAAAGCGTGATCGGGCCGTCCGCGGTCTGGGGCGAACTGGCTGACGTCGGACTGCCCGAAGTGGCGATCGCGCCCGAGGACGCGGCCACCATCCTCTACACCTCGGGCACCACCGGCAATCCCAAGGGCGCGCTGGGAACGCACCGCAACTTCGTCACCAACATCTTCTCGAGCGCCTATGCCGCCGCGCGGCAAGTGCTGCGCCGGGGGGATCCTCTGCCGGAGCCGGAACGCAAGGTGTTGCTGACGGTGATCCCGCTGTTCCACGCCACGGCCTGCTCGGCCACGCTGATGGGCGTCCTTGCCGCGGGACACACCATGATCCTGATGTACCGCTGGGATGCGGTGAAGGCCTTCCAGATCATCGAGCGCGAGAGGGTCAACGCCACCGGCGGCGTGCCGACGATCGCCTGGCAACTGATCGAGCATCCCGACCGGACCAAGTACGATCTCTCATCGCTGGAAAGCGTTGGCTATGGCGGCGCGCCTTCCGCGCCCGAACTGGTGCGCAAGATCCGCGAGGTGTTCGGCGCGCTTCCCGGCAACGGCTGGGGCATGACCGAGACGACCGCCACTGTCACCACCCATTCGGGCGAGGACTACCTGAACCGCCCGACCAGCGCCGGACCGCCGGTCGCCGTCGCCGATCTCAAGGTGCTGGACGAACAGGGCCGCCAACTGCCTCCCGGCGAGGTGGGTGAATTGTACGCTGCCGGGCCGATGATCGTCGAAGGTTACTGGGACAACCCCGAGGCCACGGCAGCCACCTTCATCGACGGCTGGGTTCGCACCGGCGATCTTGCCTACCTTGACGAGGAGGGGTTCTGCTTCATCGCCGACCGGGCCAAGGACATGGTCATTCGCGGCGGGGAGAACATCTATTCGTCCGAAGTGGAGAACGTACTCTACGATCACCCGGCGGTGATGGATGTGGCCGTGGTCGGGATTCCCCACCACACCCTGGGCGAGGAACCGGCGGCGGTGGTCCACCTCAAGCCGGGCACCGAGGTCAGCGAGGGCGAACTGCGCGATTGGGTACGCCAGCGCCTTGCCGCCTTCAAGGTGCCGGTGCGGATCCTGTTCCTGCCCGAAACGCTGCCGCGCAACGCCAACGGCAAGATCCTGAAGAAGGACCTCAAGGCGCTGTTCGGCTAAGCCGTATTGTCAGGCGTGTTCTGAGGCGTGCCTGCTCAGCTCGTCGCCGCTCAGGGTCACGACGTGCAGCAGGTTGGTCGATCCCGGCGTGCCGAACGGGACGCCGGCCAACGCCACCAGCTTCGATCCCGCGCCGCCGAAGCCCTGGCGCAGCGCCATGCGCTTGCCCTTGGCGATCATCTCCTCGAAGCTGCCGATATCCTTGGTGTGGACCGGATGGGTGCCCCACAACAGCGCAAGGCGGCGGGCGATCTTCTGCGCCGGAGTCAGCACCAGCACCGGCACCGAGGGCCGCTCACGCGCGACGCGGCGCGCGGTGCTGCCCGATCCGGTAAACACGATGATGCCCGATGCGTTGACCGTGTCGGCAATCCGCGCGCTGGCGAAGGCGAGCGCGTCGGCGGTGGTGGCATCGGGACGGACTTCGGTGAAGTGAACCCGCTCGGCATAGCCGGAATCGGTTTCGACCTGGGCGGCGATGCGGTGCATGATCGTCACCGCTTCTTCAGGCCAGGCCCCGCTGGCGGTTTCGGCGGAAAGCATCACGGCGTCGGCCCCGTCATAGACGGCGTTGGCGACGTCCGACACCTCGGCGCGGGTCGGGGCTGGGCTCTCGATCATCGATTCCAGCATTTGCGTGGCGACGACCACCGGCTTGCCCGAGCGGCGCGTGGTGGCGACGATCCGCTTCTGCAACGGCGGCACCTCCTCCGGGTTCAGCTCCACGCCAAGATCGCCGCGGGCAACCATGATCCCGTCTGACAGCTCGATGATCTCTTCCAGCCGTTCGACCGCGGCGGGCTTCTCGATCTTGGCCATCAGCGCCGTGGTGCTTGGGCCCATCAGGCGGCGCGCCTCGGCAACGTCATCGGGACGCTGGACGAAGGACAGGGCGATCCAGTCGGCATTGTGTTCCAGCGCGAAAGCCAGGTCGCGGCGGTCCTTCTCGGTCAGCGCGGGGACCGGCACCACCGCATCCGGCACGTTGACCCCCTTGCGATCCGAAATGACCCCGCCGACTTCCGCGGAACATAGGATGTGGTTGTCATCGGCCTCGATCACCTTGAGGCGCAGCTTGCCATCGTCGATCAGCAGCCGCTGGCCCTTCCGGAGGATGCCGAACAGTTCGGGGTGGGGCAGGCAGACGCGGGTTTCGTCACCGGGCGCGGGATCGCGGTCGAAGGTGAAGTGGCCCGAATGGCGGATCACTGCCTTGCCGTCCTTGAACACGCCGACGCGCAGCTTGGGGCCCTGAAGATCGCACAGCACCGCAACCGGGCGGCCAAATTCCTTTTCGGCAACACGGATCGAGGCGATGGTGGCGGCGTGGGTTTCATGGTCGCCATGGCTCATGTTGACGCGGAAGGCATCGGCCCCGGCGCGCAGCAGCCTTGCGATCATCTCGGGCGAGCGGCTGGCCGGGCCCAGCGTCGCCAGGATCTTCACTTTGCGCCCGCGGGGGTCGATCTTTGCCACGATTGTTCCTTCCTCTGGTCGATGCTCCTATGGCAAAGCGGCCTGCAAAGACCAAGGACTACCCCATGAGCTGCTCTGAAAATACGAATGCGAACGCCGGCGATCCGCTTGAGGCGCTGGACGATGCCATCGCCGCCCAGGCTTTCCGCCGCCTCGTTCGCCACCTGCGCCACCGCCATGATGCGCAGAACATCGAGCTGATGGTGCTGGCCGGGTTCTGCCGCAATTGCCTAGCCGACTGGATCCGCGATGCCGGGGCGCCGCTCGACAAGGAGCAGGCGCGCGAGGTGATACACGGCATGCCCTCCGCCGAATGGAAGGTGCGTTTCCACAGGGAAGCCACAGCCGAACAGCTTTTGGCGATGGAGGAAAGCTTGAAGAAGAACGCTCCCGCCTCCTAAGAGCGGCGCGAACCGATTCTTCCTTTCCCCCTTTTTGGAGCTACCCCATGGCCGATGCCACCGATGACCGCCTGCGCCTGCTGATCGAACGGATCGAGCGCCTCGAGGAAGAAAAGAAGGGCATCGCCGACGACATCAAGGACGTCTATGCCGAGGGCAAGGCGGTGGGATATGATTCCAAGATCATGCGCCAGATCGTCCGCCTCAGGAAGATGAAGCCCGACGACCGGGCCGAGATGGAAATGTTGCTCGATACCTACAAGGCAGCGCTGGGCATCGGCTGACCTTCAACCCCCCGTCGCCAACGCAAGGCCGATCGAGCAGGCGTTGGCGACCATGTGGGCAAGGATGCCCGCGGGCAGTCCGATCCGCTGGCGGATGTAGCCCAGCACCAACGCCGCCCATAGCTGCGGCAGCACCAGCGGCACCGCCAGCAGCGACACGCGCGGGTAATTGGTGAGGTGAAACAGCGCGAAAACCGCTGCCGCCAGATAGAAGATCACCGGAAATCCGCGCGCGAACCAGCCGAGCGGCGCGGGGCGCTTGCGCAACACGAACCAGCCGATCGGCGTCGCGACAAGAGCGCCGAGCAGCAGCCCGGCCGCCAGCAGGGCCTTGTCGGGACTGGTCAGGGTGAGCAGCACCGCCGACGCCGTGACCGCACAGGCCAGCAGCCACAACGCCGAGGCGCTGCCCCGTTGCCAGCCGCGGAACAGCAGTTCCTCGATCGGCGGGGCGATCAGCACCACGGTCGGCACCAGCCAGGCGGCGCCGATGCCGTCGAAGGCGTTGGGGGCGGGCAGGTTGAACGCTTTCTGCCACGCGCCGATCAGCGGCAACAGAACCGCCAGCAGGCCGAATACCAGCAGCAGGGTCAGCCAGGCCCAGCGTCGCGCCTGACCTTCGGCGCGAAGGTTCAAGGGAACCAGAATTCGCGGCTGGCGCAGGAAGGCGATGAATTCGCGCAGCACGGCGCGGGCGGCAGGGGAGGCGGTCTGATCGGTCACGCCCGCGTCCTACCCTGCAAAGCTTTAACGATGGTTGCCTCCCCAAGGTTGCCCAATCGGCCTTCCCCGGTGTAAGGGCGCGCGCAACTTCCTTCCAGTCGAAACAGGGTGCCATGGCAGGCCATTCCAAATTCAAGAACATCATGCACCGCAAGGGCGCGCAGGATAAGAAGCGCGCGGCGCAGTTTTCCAAGCTCAGCCGCGAAATCACCGTCGCCGCCAAGATGGGCATGCCCGATCCGGACATGAACCCGCGCCTGCGCGCCGCGGTGCTCGCCGCGCGCGCCCAGTCGATGCCCAAGGACAACATCCAGCGCGCGATCGACAAGGCCAGCAAGGGCGACGGCGAGAACTATGAGGAAGTGCGCTACGAGGGCTATGGCCCCGGCGGCGTCGCCCTGATCGTCGAGGCGCTGACCGACAACCGCAACCGCACCGCGACCAACGTGCGCACCGCCTTCGCCAAGAACGGCGGCAACCTTGGCGCGAGCGGAGCGGTCAGCCACGGGTTCGAACGGCTCGGCCTGATCGAATACGGCGCTGCTGTCGGCGATGAGGACAAGGTCCTCGAAGCCGCGATCGAGGCGGGCGCCGACGATGTCGAAAGCGACGAGGACGGCCACCAGATCTGGGTCGCGGTGGAAAACCTCCACCCCGTCGCCCGCGAACTCGAAAAGGCGCTGGGCGAGGCCGAGGGCGTCAAGCTGGCGTGGAAGCCCAGCCTCAAGGCCGACGTGGGCGAGGCCGATGCGGCAACCCTCTTGAAGCTGATCGACGTGCTGGATGACGATGACGACGTCCAGACCGTGTGGGGCAACTACGAGATCTCCGACGAAGTGATGGAGAAGCTGGGGTGAACAAACTCCCCTCCCGCTTGCGGGAGGGGTTGGGTGTGGGCCTGTCGTGGTCACGCGCCCACCCCCGCGATCGGAGTCACGCGCCTCTGATCGCCCCCTCGTGCGAGCGGGAGGGGGAGCCATGCTGATCATCGGCCTCGATCCCTCGCTGACCTGCACCGGCTGGGGCGTGGTCCTCAAGACCGGCAACCGGCTGAGCCATGTCGCCAACGGCCAGGTCAAGACCGACCCCAAGGCTTCGCTGCCCGATCGGCTGGTCCATCTCGACCGCGAGCTGACCGATGTGATCCTGCGCCACCGGCCCGATTGCGGCGCGGTCGAGGAAGTGTTCGTCAACAAGAACCCGCAATCGACGCTCAAGCTCGGCCAGGCGCGCGGGGTCTGCCTGCTGGCGCTCGCTCGCGCCGGGCTGCCGATCAGCGAATATGCCACGCGGCTGGTCAAGAAGGCGGTCGTCGGCACCGGGGCTGCGGAAAAGGCGCAGGTCCAGGCCATGCTCGGCGTGCTGCTGCCCGGCGTGAAGCTCGCCGGGGCGGATGCCGCGGATGCGCTGGCCGTGGCAATCGCCCACGCTCATCTTGCCGGAGCGCCCGGCCTGCCGCGCTGATCGGTCCAGCCGTGCATTTTCCCGGGCAGATCGCCCGCATTTCGCATTCCTGACTGCCGCTGCCACGCGCGGTTCAGCATCCCCGGCCTAGCACTCCGCGAAACGCACAGGAGTATGCGATGCGCTTTGCCAAGACCGCCACGATCGCCGCCATGGCGGGCCTGACCCTTTCGGCCTGCACCGCCAGCCGATACCAGATTTCCGACGCGCTGATGCGCTATGGCCTTTCCGAGAACAAGGCGACCTGCGCTGCCGAGTTCCTGCGCGGGCACCTGTCGACCGCGCAGGTTGGCCGTCTCGCCAAGGCAGCGCGTTACTACGATACCGGCGGTCGGCTGACCTTCGGCGATCTCGTGCGCGTGACGGGGACGATCCACGATAGCCAGACCACCCTTCAGGTTGGGGCGGCCGCGCTCGCGTGCGGGCTGGTGGCGGACATGCGTATTCCCGGTCTTTGATCGGGGGAGGCGGTTTCCTACACCGGGCGCAACGGGTAGGCTGCTAACCGATCCTCGGTGGCTTGGGCCGACAGCCGATGCAAAGTGTCCCCAAAAAGTGAAGATCTGTCACCTTATTTGTAGTAACGTATTGATATTACGTTATTTATAGCCGGACACAGGTGTCCGGCCGCCTGTCAGTAAGTCATTGAAATAACACGTTTGTTATGCCGGACACCGTGTCGAAGGGTGTCGCCTTTCGCCTTGCTTCGCGCAATGTTTTCCGGCAGGAACAAACCATGATCGCCCGCCTTTCCGGCTCGCTTGAGGACTTTGGCCCCGACTGGGCGGTTATCGACGTGAACGGCGTCGGCTACCTCGTCCATTGCAGCGCCAAGACGCTGGACGCGCTGGGTACGCGGGGGGACCGGGTGACGGTTCACACCGAGTTGCAAGTCAGCGAGAATGACATGCGCCTGATCGGCTTCGCCAGCGCGGAGGAACGGGCGTGGTTCCGCCTGCTGACCGGGGTGCAGGGCGTGGGCAGCAAGATGGCGCTGGCGGTACTCTCTGCCCTGTCGACCGAAGACCTGCAACGCGCCTGCGCCGCTGGCGACGCGGCGATGGTGGCGCGGGCGCAGGGGGTTGGGCCGAAGCTGGCAGGGCGGATCGTCAACGAGTTGAAGGACAAGGCAGGCGGATTGCCGTCTGCTCCGGGTGTGGCGATGGCGGCGGTTCCCGCGGGATCGGCCAGCGCCGACGCGGTCTCGGCGCTCCAGAACCTGGGCTTCAAGCCCAACGTCGCAACCTTGGCGGTGGCGCGGGCGCTCGAGGAACTGGGCGAAGGGGCGGCGCTCAACGAGCTGATCCGGGTCGGACTGAAGAGGGCGGCGGGGTGAGGGAGTGTCTCCCCCTCCTCCATCGTCACCCTGAACTTGTTTCAGGGTCCATGAGGCCTTCTGCGCCGACCAAGCGGCGGCAAGCCCAACCCAACCGCCAGGTCCGTCCAATGCGGATTGGCTGCATTGATAAGGTTGATCTTCCACTGCCGGTGCCAGCGCTTCAATTGTTTCTCGCGCAGGATCGCCGGTTCCATCTCGCCAAACAGTTCGTAGTGGACCAGCGTGCGAATCATGTGGCGCGAAGTGAACCCGGGCAGCGCGTTGTTCCGATGCTGCCACAGCCGTGCAAGCAAGTCCGACGTGACCCCTACATAAAGCGTGCCGTAGTGCCCGCTCGCGAGGATATAGACGCAAGGAAGGCGTTCCTGCCGCATGGCTTGAAGGGTGGGGTGAAATGGACCCTGAAACAAGTTCAGGGTGACGAAACTTGTTTGAATTCGGATGTTTTTCCGCCTTCTCAGCGTCGTCATGCTGAACTTGTTTCAGCATCCATCGTTGCTCAATCGCGGAGCGGGGAATGGTGAAGTGGCTCGCCCGTTACACGGCATATACCGTATTTGTCATCGCTGCCCCGTTCGTCTGGCTAATATTTGCTTATGTCGTGTTTGGTTTCCTACCTCTTCCTGGTGATCCAATTTGCCATTTCGAACCGCAAGGGTGCCCAGAGCGTTCGGTAATTGTGCGCGCGTTTGGCGTGATCTGCCTGTTGGGTTCGATTCCGCTCACGATCCTTGCATTTGTATTTTACCGCAAGGCCGTGCGCCGTGCACTGGGCCTGCCCGCAACAAGATCGTCGTTTTATGACCG
Organism: Sphingomonadales bacterium; assembly: GCA_028868335.1. Lineage (GTDB taxonomy): Bacteria > Pseudomonadota > Alphaproteobacteria > Sphingomonadales > Sphingomonadaceae > Novosphingobium. The sequence continues at coordinate 22,711 of JAGWUU010000006.1, forward strand.
ATAACCCCCTCCTAACCCCGGCACCGCAACCCGAAGACGCCGACGCCGCCCTGCGTCCCAAAAGCCTCGCCGAATTCGTCGGTCAAGCCGGGGCGAAGGACAACCTCAAGGTGTTCATCGACAGCGCCAAATCGCGGCGCGAGGCGATGGATCATGTGCTGTTCTATGGTCCGCCGGGGCTGGGCAAGACCACGCTCGCCCAGATCGTTGCGCGGGAATTGGGTGTGGGGTTTCGCGCTACCTCCGGTCCGGTCATTGCCAAGTCGGGCGATCTTGCCGCGCTGCTGACCAATCTTGAGGCGGGAGACGTTCTGTTTATCGATGAAATTCATCGCCTTAACCCGGTGGTGGAAGAGGTACTCTATCCGGCGATGGAGGATCGGGCGCTCGATCTGATCATCGGCGAGGGGCCTTCGGCGCGCTCGGTGCGGATCGATCTGCCGCCGTTCACCCTGATCGGGGCGACCACCCGGCAGGGGCTGCTGACCACCCCGTTGCGTGACCGCTTCGGCATCCCGGTGCGCCTCAATTTCTACACCGTGGCCGAACTGGAACGGGTGGTGACGCGGGGCGCCGGGCTGCTCGGGATCGGCATCGATTCCGGCGGGGCGGGCGAGATCGCGCGGCGGGCGCGCGGCACTCCGCGCGTCGCCGGGCGGCTGCTGCGCCGGGTGCGCGATTTCGCCCATGTCGGCGGGGACGCTGCGATCACCCGCGATCTGGCGGATGGCGCGCTGACCCGGCTTGAGGTCGATGCTCTGGGGCTCGACGCACAGGATCGGCGCTATCTCCACATGATCGCCGACATCTACAAGGGCGGCCCGGTGGGCGTCGAAACGCTCGCCGCGGGCCTTTCCGAGCCGCGTGACACGATCGAGGAGGTGATCGAACCTTACCTGATCCAGCTTGGCCTGGTCGCCCGCACAGCACGTGGGCGCTGCCTCAACGATCGCGGCTGGCAGCATCTTGGTCTTTCGGCGCCGGGTGGTTCGGCACCGGACCTGTTCGACGAGGGGAAGTAGCGGCCCGGTTATTTGTCGCCCGGCGATTCGGCCGCGCGTTGGATGGATTCGCCGCCGCGTGACAGTATCTCGCCAAGCAATAGTTCCGGAATGGGACAGAACGGCGGACGGACCCAAATCCTCGCCACTTTTCGTAAGTTATGGCGACGAAAACACGGTTAACCCCATTGTGGGCTTAACCTGTCTCTGTCCTTTTGCAGCTACAGGGGCGTGCCGGATGTTCGCATTCCGGCGCTGATCGCCCCGAAGGGGCAAAAGAGAGCAAAGCTTATGTCGGTTCGGATGGCCATTGCGAAACTCGCGGCGTTTGCCGCCGGAGGCGCGGTTATTGGGGGCGGCGCCGTGCACGTCGCCGAAGCTCCGGCCAAGAAGGTGCAGTACATCAAGCACGCTGCCGCAGCCCCGGCGAAGGTCAGGCACAAGGCCGTGCGCCGCATCGCCAAGCAGGAACCGCGCAAGATGAAGCGCATTCGCCGCGTGGTGACCAAGAGCTATTCCTGCGCCGCGCCGGATCCGCAGCCGCAGTTGGCGGCCGCGTTGCCCTACATGCCGCAGCTTCCCCCGCAGCCGATGCCGGAAGGCGGCAGCGGCGGCAGCACCGTGGTAATCGGCGGCTCGGGGGGCATGGGCTTCGGCGGCGGTTTCTTCGGCGGCTTCTTCGGCGGCAGCGGTGGATCGAGCGGCAGCGTGGTGATCACCTCGACCACGACCGGATCGACCTCCAGTTCCAGCTCAGGCGGTTCGACGTCAACGTCGGGCGGCTCGACCTCGACCGGCGGACTGACCAGCACCACGACCACGGGCGGGGTCACGTCCAGCTCGACCACTTCTACCGGCGGCGTGTCCACCTCGACCGGCGGCGTTACCAGCACGACCACCTCGGGCAATGTTTCGACCTCGACCGGAAACGTCACCAGCTCGAGCAGCACCTCGACCTCGTCGGGTAACGTGACAAGCTCGAGCAGCACGTCGTCGTCCAGCTCGACCTCTTCGTCGACTTCGTCCTCAACGTCCTCGTCGACATCGACCTCTTCGTCGTCATCGACCTCGTCGTCGACCAGCAGCGGTGGGCACACCTCGTCGTCGGGTGGTCATGGCAGCTCGAGCGGCACCGAAGTCCCGGCTCCGCCGATGCTGGTGCTGTTCGGCGCGGCTGCCGCAGCGATCGCCAGCCGCCGGAAATTCCCCAAGCCCGCCTGACTTCCTGGCAGTAGGGTTTGAACGGTTGGGCGGTCCCCGGGGGCCGCCCTTCTGCATTTTCGGATTGTCCGGCCTTCAAACATCGGCCCCGCCGGGCCGGAGCCGGGCGGGGCCGCTGTTTACGGTGAGTGGCGAACGATCAGGCCGCCAGTTTGCGAAGCACGTATTGCAGAATGCCGCCATTATTGAAGTATTCGATCTCGTTGGCGGTATCGATGCGGCACAAGGCGGTGAAGGTGAAAGTCGATCCGTCCTTGCGGGTTACCTCGACTTCAACGTCCTGGCGCGGCTGAAGCGAGGCGACGCCCTTGATGGTGAAGGTGTCGTCTCCGGTAAGGCCCAGGCTCTGGCGGCTGTCGCCGTCCTTGAACTGCAACGGCAGCACGCCCATTCCGACCAGGTTCGAACGGTGGATACGCTCAAAGCTTTCGACGATCACTGCGCGGACCCCCAGAAGGTTGGTACCCTTGGCCGCCCAGTCGCGCGACGATCCGGTGCCGTATTCCTTGCCCGCGACGACCACCATCGGCACGCCTTCGGCCTTGTTCTTCATCGCCACGTCATAGACCGGCAGGACCTCGCCCTCATAGCGGCTCATCCCGCCTTCGACGCCTGGGACCATCTCGTTGCGGATGCGGATGTTGGCGAAGGTGCCGCGCATCATCACTTCGTGATGGCCGCGGCGCGCGCCGTAGGAGTTGAAGTCCGCCTTGGCGACCTGGTGCGCCATCAGCCACTCGCCCGCCGGGCTGTCGGCCTTGATGTTGCCGGCCGGGCTGATGTGGTCGGTGGTGATCGAATCGCCCAGGATCAGCAGCGGCTTGGCGTCGACGATGTCGAGCACCGGGGCTGGGGTCATGGTCATGCCCTCGAAGTAGGGCGGATTGGCGACATAGGTTGACCCGGCGCGCCACTGGTACGTCTCGCTGCCGGTAACGTCGATCGCCTGCCAGTGCTTGTCGCCCTTATAGACGTCGGCATAGCGCGCCTGGAACATCGCCCGGTCGACGCAGGCGGTCATGGTTTCATAGACTTCGGCGTTGGTCGGCCAGATGTCCTTGAGATAGACTGCCTTGCCGTCCTTCGACGTACCGATCGGGGTGGTGACGAAGTCTTCGATCACCGTGCCCTTGAGCGCATAGGCCACGACCAGCGGCGGGCTGGCGAGGAAGTTGGCGCGCACGTCGGGCGAAACGCGGCCCTCGAAGTTGCGGTTGCCCGAGATCACTGCCGCGGCGACAAGGCCGTTGTCGTTGATCGCCTTGCTGATCGGTTCGGCCAGCGGGCCGGAATTGCCGATGCAGGTGGTGCAGCCATAGCCGACCAGGTTAAAGCCGATGTTGTCGAGATGTGGCTGAAGCCCGGCCTTCTCCAGATAGTCGGTGACGACCTGCGAACCGGGGGCGAGCGAGGTCTTGACCCACGGCTTGGGCTTGAGGCCCAGTTCGTCGGCCTTTTTGGCAACCAGCCCGGCGGCGACCAGCACGCCCGGGTTCGAGGTGTTGGTGCAGCTGGTGATCGCGGCGATCATCACGTCGCCGTCGCCGATGTCGAAGTCCTTGCCCTCGACCGGAACGCGCGTCTGCGCCTTCTTGTAGGTTTCGGCCATGTCCTTGTTGAACACGTCGTCGACTTCAGGAAGCGAAACGCGGTCCTGCGGACGCTTGGGTCCGGCAAGGCTGGGGACGACCGTGGACAGGTCGAGTTCAAGGGTCGAGGAGAACACCGGCTCGACCGCCGGGTCGATCCAGAAGCCCTGCGCCTTGGCATAGGCTTCGACCAGCGCGATCTGGCTTTCCTCGCGGCCGGTGAGGCGCAGGTAATCGAGCGTCTTGTCGTCGATCCCGAAGAAGCCGCAAGTCGCGCCGTATTCGGGAGCCATGTTGGCCAACGTCGCGCGGTCAGCCAGGGTCAGCCCGGCAAGGCCGGGGCCATAGTATTCGACGAAGCGCCCGACCACGCCGTGCTTGCGCAGCATGTTGGTGCAGGTCAACACCAGGTCGGTCGCGGTGACGCCTTCCTGAAGGGTGCCGGTGAACTTGAAGCCGACCACTTCGGGGATCAGCATCGAAACCGGCTGGCCGAGCATCGCCGCTTCGGCCTCGATCCCGCCGACGCCCCAGCCCAGCACGCCCAGGCCGTTGATCATGGTGGTGTGGCTGTCGGTGCCGACGCAGGTGTCGGGATAGGC
>JAGWUU010000192.1 GCA_028868335.1 Sphingomonadales bacterium
GGTCAATTTTTCATCGCAGCGCCTCTTGTATTTGCAAACAATTCGCATTAGCAGACCGCAATTCTGGAGGAACCTTCCGTGCTTCGACCAATTCTGTGCCTTGCCATGTTCACGACGCTTGCCCTGCCCCAATCCGCACTCGCTGCCCCGGGGATGGGCGACGAGGTGTATGGCGCAGAAATCGAGACCGGAAAGGTCGAACTTGAAAGCCGATACGGCGCCCTGGCTGGCGGTCCCGCCGATGGCGAGGATGCGCTCAAGCTTGAGGCGGCCTATAGCGTCAACGATCGCCTCCGCGTGGCCGCTCTCGGGGAATTCGAGCATACCCCCGGTAGCGCGCGCAAGGCTACGGCGATGGGCATCGAGGCGATCTACCGACTCGGCAAGGTGGGCGACGTGAGCGTTGCGCTGTATGGCGAATACGAGGTTGCCTTCGATGGAGCCGACAAGGTTGAGACGAAGCTGATCCTCCAGCGGCGCAAGGGACCGCTCGACCTGCGCTTCAACCTGATCGCCGAAAAGCCGCTCGACAGCCACGCCCCGGTGGAACTGGGTTATGCAGCCTCCGCCGACTACCGTGTGATCGGCGACGTCAGCCTGGGCGCCCGCGCGTTCGGAGAGCTCGGCACCTTCAATCGCGCCTTCCCATACGCGGAGCATTATGTAGGCCCCGTCGCCAAGGTGGAATTCGAACCCTTCGGCCAGGAAATCGAACTTGAAGCCGGCTATCTTTTCGCAGTCGGCAAGGCGCGGCAGGATACCAAAGGGCAGGTTCGTGTGATGCTGGGGGTTGAATTCTAGGCGCAGCGGGGCAATGCGATGGGCATGATGCACTTTGGCCCGACATCGAACAGCTTCATCTCGCAACGCCTGCGGCTCCACTATGTTGACTGGGGCAGCCCGGACAAGTCGCCGCTGATTCTCCAGCACGGCGGCCGCGACCACTGCCGAAGCTGGGACTGGGTGGCCGAGGAACTGGCGCAGGACTGGCACGTCATCGCCCCGGACCTGCGCGGCCATGGCGACAGCGCCTGGGCGCCGGATGGCAATTACGAGATGAACATGTTCGTCTATGACTTTGCCCAGTTGGTCCACACCCTTGGCCACGATCAGGTGACGATCGTGGCGCATTCTCTGGGCGGCAACATCGCCACCCGGTTCACCGGCCTCTACCCTGAAAAGGTCCGCAAGCTGGTCAACATCGAGGGGCTTGGCCCCTCCCCCAAGGTCCGCGCCGAACGCGAGGCGGAAGGCTACGCCAACCGTTTCCGCAAGTGGATCGCCCATCGCCGTTCGGCCTCGGGACGGATTCCCCGGCGCTACCCGACGATCGAGGCTGCCTATGCCAGGATGAAGGAAGAAAACGCCTTCCTCACCGACGCCCAGGCCAGGCACCTGACCATCCACGGCGCCAGCCGCAACGAGGACGGCACCTTCAGTTGGAAGTTCGATCCCTACCTCAACGTCTGGCCGTTCGAGGATACGCCGCAGGATCGCCTCGACGAACTGTGGAGCGCGGTGGAGTGCCCGGTGCTGTTCCTCTATGGAGCGGACAGCTGGGCCTCAAACCCCGACAAGGACGGTCGGGCGATGGTCTTCAAGGACTATCGCGTTGTCGAGTTCGAGAATGCCGGCCACTGGCTTCACCACGACCAGTTCGATCGCTTCATGGGTGAGGTCCGGGGATTCCTGTGAGCCGGACACCTGTGGAGTAAATCCTGGGTTTGTTCGCAAGCATAGTAAATGAAATCAATAACTTGACTGCCGACACACCGGACACCGGTGTCCGGGTGAATATCCTTATCAATCAGATGATTATGCGGAATAAGGTGACAGATTGGTCGTTTCCAGTGGAAACATTCATCTAATCACGGTTCGAAGGTCCAAAGAACGCCGTCGATCAACGGCGGCAGGCATCGTGACAGCGATGGCGAAAGTAGGAAAGCCGGTCGCCGCTCAGTCCTCAAGGTAGAACTCGCGCAAGCGCTGCCGCTCGCTCGGGCCGATGCCGATCACGTCGGCAAGATAGGCATCAAGCGAGCCGTGCCGCGCATCGACAGCGGCAAGCGCCGCCGCCAGATAGTCCGCGTCAACCCCCATCAAGGCGCGGATCGTGCGTTCGTCGATCGCGCCATAACGGGTGCGGATCTGCTCGGCGCCGTTGGCAATGCGCGCCTCGATATTTCCGGCCACGTTGGTCAGCAGATAATCGTCCATCATCGCTTCGGGCGCGACGCCCAGTACGTGGTGAACCAGCGCAACCGCAAAGCCGGTACGGTCCTTGCCCGCAACGCAGTGGACGAGGCTCGGCTCGGCGCCGCGCAGCAAGACCTCGAAGTGGCAGCGCAGCATCGGCACCAGGTTTTCACGGAACGCGATGCCTTCGTAAAGCCGCAGCATCGCCGAGCGGGCTTCATCGGCGGTCACAACCCCGTCGGCCGCTTCGGTATGCAGCGCCAGCCCGGCAGTTTCCTCAGGGTAATGGAACACCTGCGCCGCAAACCCCTCATGCCGGCGGCACGGCTTGGCGTCGCGCTCGCTCGGCCCGCGCAGGTCGACGACATGCGCCAGGCCGAGCCCCGCGATCGCGGTCAGGTCCGCATCGGTGGCATCGCCGTGCTGCGCGGAGCGCCAGAGCAATCCGGTACGGACGTGGCGTCGATCGCCGGTTGCATAACCGCCATAGTCGCGGAAATTGTGGACACCCTCGAGGGGGAGAACGCGGGAATCAGCCATGACCGAGCCGATGGCAGTCCGCACGCGCCTGTGCAAGCGGTGTCCGCGTGCGATCAGGCCGGGAAATCTTCTGTATCGATCATCGCCCGCATGTTGTCGGGATAGCGGTGCCCCGAAACGGTCGACTGGTTGATCAGGGCGTCGGCCTGTCCAAGAACCTCTTCGGAAATCGCGCAGGCAGTCGCGTTCATGTTTTCCAGCGCATGCGCCTCGCTGGTCGTTCCGGGAATGGCATGAACGTGCGGCGCGCGCGACAACACCCAGGCCAAGGCCAGTTGCGCGGGCGCGACGTTGGCCGCGGCCGCCAGAGCCTCGAACCGTTCGATCAACGCAAGGTTGCGCGGCCAGTTTTCGGCATTGAAGCGCGGCTGGCCCTTGCGCAGGTCGCGATCGGAAAGGCCGGACGGATCGTGCAACACCCCGCCCAGCGCGCCGCGCGCCACCGGCGAGAACGCGACAAGCGCTATGCCCAGTTCGCGGGTCGTTTCGAGTACGCCCAGTTCGACATTGCGGGTCCACAGCGAATACTCGGTTTGCACCGCCGCCATCGGATGCACGGCGTGAGCCTCCCGGATATGTGCGGAACTCCATTCAGACACGCCATAGCCGCCGATCTTGCCCGCCTCGATCGCGCGCGCCATCGCGCCGACCGAATCCGCGATCGGAACCTTGGGGTCGAAACGGTGCATGTAGAACAGGTCGATGTGATCGGTGCCAAGCCGGGCAAGGCTGGCGTCAAGCGAGGCCGAGATCGCCTCCGGGCTACAGTCGATCCCGCGCCGCGGACCCTCGATGACGATGCCGACTTTGGAAGCGAGCAGGAATTCCCGGCGCCGGTGCATCACGGCCGCGCCAATCAGTTCCTCGTTGGCGCCGAGGCCGTAGATGTTGGAGGTATCCAGATGGTCGTAACCGCAATCGAGCGCGCGGTTGAGCAGCCCGATCGCATCGGCGCGCGGCGGCGGGTCGCCGTAGGCCCAGCTCAGGTTCATGCAGCCAAGCCCGATGGGCCTGACCGGGCGATCCACCAATATGCGTCGTCCCGCCATGTCGCGGCAAACCCCGTTGAATAGCGTCAGCGCGATCCCGTGGCGCGCTGCTGGGCAAAGTCAAGCCGGGCAGCCAGCGGATCGGCGAGGTTTCGCGATCCCTCACCGTCGATCACCTGCACGGACACATCGTCCGCCCCCGCACGCGGCCATGGCGGAACCCCGCCGCCGCCATCGGGCCGCCCGGTCGCGGCGAAGTTGATCCAGTAGCGGTGCGTCAGGTCCGCGACCTTCGCCTCCTTGCCGGTATCGAGCTTGTCAGGCCGTTCGCCCGGAAGGTCGAACACATAGGGAATCTCGCTGGCGTGCGGTGCGCCGCCCATGGCCTGCCCCATTTTCACGCCATTGTGCGCGAAGCGGTACAGGTAGGCCGGGGCGCCGCGCCGGGCGATGCCGCGCGCCACTGCCCGCGCCGGTTCGATAAACATGGCATCAGCGCTCATCTGGGTGCCGACGACCAGCCCGTTCGCGTTGCCATCGGGATCGTAGAGCCGCCGCGCTTCGCTGGCGTCGGGACCAAAGGTGGCGAAGAGCTTGTCCTTGTCGATTTCCGAGGGGAAGCCGTCAGCCGAGTTGGCCCCGACCATCACCGGCACATTGGCGTAGAACCCGGCGGCAATCACATCGACCGACTGGCCGAAGATCGTCCGCCCGTCGACCATCGGCCCGGAGTAACTGGGCTGCCCCATGGTCGACATGGACAGATCGCCGGTTATCCGTTTCGCGGAAAGCGCGCGCAGTTGCGCTGCCGTGAGGCCCGGCGCGAACAGCTCTCCCGCCCTCGCCGCAGCGGCGACGGTCGGCATTGGCATGGCCCGGTCGCGCCCGCCCCCGCTTTCGATGATCGCCCCGTGGAACAACCCGCGTGCCAGCGGCGATTGCAGCAGCATGTGGACCGACACGCCCCCGGCGCTCTCTCCGAAAATGGTTACGCGTCGCGGATCGCCTCCAAATGCGGCGATGTTGGCCCGCACCCACTTGAGCGCCGCGATCTGGTCAAGAAAGCCGAAGTTTCCGCCAAATCCCTCCGCCACCAGCGCCGGATGGGCGAAGAAGCCGAACCGGCCGAGACGGTAGTTGATACTGACGAGGACCACGCCGTCGCGGGCGAAATTCGCCCCGGAATAGACCGCGGGCGACGTCCCTCCGTTGACGAAGCCGCCGCCGTGGATCCAGACCATGACCGGCAGGCCCGCCCCGGCTCTGGCATGGGCAGGCTTCCAGACGTTGAGGTACAGGCAATCCTCCGACGGCCTGGTGCGGACCGGCGCCGCGTCAGGCGGGAACGGCGCCTGGGCGCAATCGTTGCCGTAGGCCGTGGCATCGCGCACCTGCTTCCACGCGGCGACGGGTTGCGGTGCACGCCAGCGGTTCGCTCCAACGGGAGGCGCGGCATAGGGGATACCCTTGAAGGCCGAGACAGCGCCCGTGGTTTCCCCCTGCACCGGACCGGACACGGTCTTGATCACCTGCGCTTCGGCCATGGTTGCGACCCCTGCCAACACCAGAGCCAGAAATCGTAGCGAATTGCGGATCATGTTCAATCCTTTCAATAACAAAGCTATCATTTCTGGTCCCGGAAGGTCGCGGACGCCGTCTCTGTCAGGGAGGGAGCTGGCCCCGGCGATTACGTGCCGAGCGCCGCTATGCGATGTTGTTCCGGGAAATACCAGCGCAGCACCTTGCGGAACTCGTCCGAGGTGGGACGCGCCCAGTTGCGCATCAATTCGCTGCCGAACGAAATCGCCGTGACGGGCTGGGCGCCCGCCTGGACCATCCGGGTGATCGCGCTTTCGTGGGAGGTGCGCGAGATTCCGCCGATGGCGTCGATCACCGGAAAGACCTCGAACCCTTCGCGCAGCATGTCGAGCGTCGGAAAGGCGCAGCACACCTCGGTCCACAGCCCGCAGATCACGATCTTGCGGCGACCGGTCGCCAATACGGCGTTGCGGAAATCGGCGTCTTCCCAGCTATTGACGCCGGTGCGGTCAATCTCCGGGGCGTCGGGCAGTTCGGCGCGCAGTTCCGCGATCGTGCCGGTGTTGACCCCCATGTCGACGCCTACCGTGGTGAGGATCGTGGGCACGGCATAGGCCCGCGCCAGCTTCACGACCGCCCTGACGTTGAGCATCACCTCCTCGATCGGCGACGAGCGCACCGTGCGGACCTGCTCGGGCTGGAAGTCGATCAGCACGACGGCGCAATTCTCCGGCGTCAGCAGCGGGTCGCTCGCCATATTGCGGACGGGCTCGATCGCGGTCTTGGGCATGGTTACTCTCCCTGATTTTCGCCGACCGACAACTTGGGCTTCTCGCCCGGTCCGACGGTGAACACGTCGCGCCACTC
>JAGWUU010000193.1 GCA_028868335.1 Sphingomonadales bacterium
TCAGCGCGACGATGATGTTCGTGTCGAGAAGATACTTCATCGCGACTATTCGGTCGGGTCCGAAGCGGATCGTCGCGGCTCAAACAACCGGCTTTCCGGCTCGACATACTTGAGATCCCTCGCGCACCCGGCAACCTTTGCGATGTCGAACCTGCGCTTGGGACGTTCGACCGGCTCGAGCGACAGGAATTCCCCATCCTCGACAGTCAGGTCCATTTCCATTCCCGCTTCGAGTTTGGTCCCAGCCGGTATCCGAACTGCAATCGAGTTGCCCGATTGAAAGACCTTGGTGCGAAAATGCTGTCGATCACGTGCCTTGAGCCAAGGCATCGAACCGAGCACCCGCATGAATTCCGGTCTGTCGCCGAGTTTGCGTTTGTCAGTCGACTTTGCCATTGTTCGCTCCGTATCTACGATGTGTATATACTTCGCGGCCGGAAGCTACAAGTGCAGCGCTTCAAGATTGCCTCCACTCTCGTCGCACTTGCGTTCACCGCTCCCGCCACCGCCGAGGAAATCGGCGAGTGCCGGTTCGACCGTGAGACGCTGACCTTCGCCGGAACTCCGGTCGAGCAGGCCGCCTGCCTGCTGCGCCACGTCGGCCTACAGGCTGAGCGCACGCCGCAAGCCTTGCCCGCGATCCTCACCCGCTTGCTGACCGGGGATGCCAGCCCCACGCCTGCGATGAAGGAAGCGGCGCTGGCCGCGTTTCCCCAGCCCTATCAGGCCTTCGCCCGAACCTATGCCGATGCACCGATCGCCCACACCACCGCAGGCGTTCCGGCACTCTACTTCGTGATCCACGATACCAGCGAGCCATTTTACGGGGACGAGCCGTTTCCCCGCAACCTTGATCTCGACTGGCGGATCAACAGCTTCGACGCCTACATGAACGGCACTTTCGGCAAGGAGCCGGTCGCGCATATCTTCCTGTCGCGCTACGGCCAGGTCTGGGCCGGGCACGAGTTCCAGGAAGCCTGGCGCGCGACCAAGCTGGAGAGTTACGTCATCGGCGTGCCCGCGCGCGGACGGTTCCTGCATATCGAGACAGTCCAGCCGCGCCGCTACATGCGCGGCTATAGCGACCGGGGCCACACCTACGGTCCCACGCCCGGCTTTTCCGCCGCGCAGTACCGCCAGCTTGCCGCGCTCTACGTCTATGCCAGCGCGCGCGCCGGGCGCTGGTTGATCCCGGCCCAGCACGATACGGTCGATGCCGGGATTCCCGACGCGCATGACGATCCGCAAAATTTCGAGCTGGAGCGCTTTGCCCGCGAAATCGAAAAGTTGGTGTCAGTCGACAAAGCCGGTCCGTAGCGGCACGGCCCAGTCCATCCGCCCGTTGGTTTCGGCGCGGTCGGCGGCGGACTTGTGATCATAGTCGACCGCGACCAGATCAATCGCGATACCCTCGCCCTCACCCGAAAGCACGGCATAGCGCGCGTGAGTGCTTCCCAGTTCCATCCGGTGGACGTGGGGAAAGTCCCAGGCATAGGCAGGCAGGCCGACGCTTCCGGGGTTGAACACCTGGCGTCCGTCACCCAGCACGACGAGGCGCGGCAAGTGCGAATGGCCGCAGGCGATGGCATGGGTGCCCTGCCCCGCCAGCATCTCGTGCAGTTCGCCTTCGTGGGCATCGCGGATCCGATCAGGCTCAACCCGGTGCATCAGGTAGTGCATGTCGTCCGCCGGATTGCCGTGACACAGATAGACATCTTCACGCCACTGGAGCGTCGGCGGCAGGGTGCGAAGCCAGCCAAGGTGCCGTTCGCCGAGTTCAGCCAAGGCATAGGTGTCAGCCCGCCCCATGGTCGCTCGATCACCGCCGACCAGTTCACGGTCATGGTTGCCGCTGATCGTCGGCCAGTCGTGCTGCATCAACCAGTCCGCCGTCTCGCGCGGCCACAGCGGGCCGGAAAGAATGTCGCCGAGGTTGAGAAACAGCGTGCAGCCGCGCGCCAAGGCGTCGGCGTAGCAGGCTTCCAGAGCTGGCAGATTGCCGTGAATATCGGAGAAGATCGCGATCACGCGATCAAGATTGCGCGTAGGCCGCCAAAATCACAAGCCGAGCCTCGCTCCATTCTGGAACGGCGGCGGCATTCATCGGAACCATGAAGCGTTTGCCGTCGGGTCGCTCGATCTCGAGAATGTCGCCCGCGCCGAAGTTTTCGACCGCGATGCAGGTGCCGAGAGGCTCGCCGTCGCTGGAGACCGCGGGCAGGCCGATCAGGTCAGCGTGATAGTATTCGCCCGCGTCGAGCGCGGGCAGTTCCGCACGCGGAACGCTAAGCGCCGTTCCGCGCAGAGCCTCAGCGGCTTCGCGGTCGCGCACTTCGGCAAAGCGGGCGATGGCCCCGCCCTTACCGTCATCCTTGAGCTTTTGCAGCGTCAGGGTCGAATCGTTGAAGGCGCGGAATCGCCGGAGCGATTCCACGCCTTCACCAAACAGCTTGAGGCGAACCTCTCCCGTCACCCCGTGCGCGCCGATCACGGCCGCAAGCGTAACGGAACGGTCCCCAGACAAGACTTAGCCCTCGGCAGCTTCCTGCGAGCTTTCGCCCGAGGCTTCAGCCGCAGCGTCGCCAGCATCGGCGTCAGGGGTCGCAGTGTTGGCATCAGCCTCAGCAGCCGGGGTTTCTTCCGCGGGAGCGGCTTCCTCAACAGCGGGAGCTTCCTCGGCAGCGGGCGCTTCCTCGACCACCGGAGCGGCGGCGGCAGCGGCGGCGGCCTCAGCGGCTTCCTTGGCGGCTTCTTCAGCCTCGGCGGCCTTGGTGGCCTTGTCTTCGGCACGATCCTTGGCCTTCTGGCCCGGTTCGCCCTTCTTGGGGTTCACGGACGCGGCGCGCTCCTTGATCCCGGCCTTGTCGAGCATGCGGGCAACGCGGTCGGTCGGCTGCGCGCCAACGCCCAGCCAGTAACGCACGCGGTCCTCGACCAGACGGACGCGGTTTTCGTCATCCTTGGCGAGCAGCGGGTTGTAGGTCCCGACCTGCTCGAGATACTTGCCGTCGCGCGGGGCGCGGCTGTTCGAGACGACGACCTTGTAATAGGGGCGCTTCTTGGAACCGCCACGCGAAAGACGAAGAGAAACAGACATTTGAATTACCTTTCTATCAAACTGAATTAATTCTATTTCTTGAGCAGGTCACCCAGGTTGGAGGGCAAGCCGCCTCCTCCCAGACCCGGAAGTCCGCCGCCACCAGCGCCTCCGCCAAGTCCCGGCATCGCGGCGCCAAGGCCACCCTTGCCGAACATCTTGGCGAGGCCGCCGAGGCCGCCCATTTTCTTGATCTGCTTCATCGCGCGCTCCATTTCCTGGTGCATCTTGAGAAGCTTGTTGACGTCCTGGACCTGCACACCCGAACCGTTGGCGATGCGGATCTTGCGCTTGGCGTTGAGCAGATCAGGCTTGGCGCGTTCCTTCGGCGTCATCGATCCGATGATCGCGTCCATCCGGGCAAGAACCTTGTCGTCCATGCCCGACTGCTGCATCGCCGCCTTGGCCTTTTTCATGCCGGGCATCATCCCCGCCAGCGCGCCAAGGCCGCCCATCTTCTGCATCTGGCGAAGCTGGCTGCGCAGGTCGTTCATGTCGAACTGACCCTTGGCCATGCGTTCGGCCATCCGCTCCGCCTCTTCGGCCTCGATCGCCTGCGCCGCCTTTTCGACGATCGAGACGATGTCGCCCATGCCAAGGATGCGGCTGGCAACGCGCGAGGGCTGGAATACCTCCAGCGCGTCGAGCTTTTCACCGGTGCCCGCGAACTTGATCGGCTTACCGGTGACATGGCGCATCGACAGCGCCGCGCCGCCGCGGGCATCGCCGTCCATCCGGGTCAGGACCACGCCGGTCAGGTTAACCTGGCCCGAGAAGCTCTGCGCGACGTTGACCGCGTCCTGGCCGGTCAGCGAATCGACCACCAGCAGCGTTTCGCGCGGATTGGAGATCGCGGCCACGGCCTTCATCTCGTCCATCAGCGCGGTATCGACATGGAGCCGTCCGGCGGTGTCGAGCAACAGCACGTCGATCGCCTGAAGCTTGGCCGATTGCAGCGCGCGGGTGGTGATCTCGGTCGGCTGCTGGCCCTCGATGATCGGCAAGGTGGCAACGCCAACCTGCTCACCCAGCACGCGGAGCTGTTCCTGCGCGGCGGGGCGGTTGACGTCGAGCGACGCCATGAGGACCTTCTTGCCCTGCTTTTCCTTGAGCAACTTGGCCAGCTTCGCCGTCGTCGTGGTCTTGCCCGACCCCTGCAGGCCGACCATCAGGATCACCACCGGCGGCGCGGCGTTGAGATCGAGGCCGGGAACATCTTCTCCGCCCAACATCTCGATCAACGCATCGTTGACGATCTTGACGACCTGCTGGCCGGGAGTGATCGATTTCAGGACGTTCTGGCCAACCGCCTTTTCCGTCACTTCATCGATGAAGCGGCGCACCACCGGCAGGGCTACGTCAGCTTCGAGCAGCGCGATCCGCACTTCGCGCATCGCGTCGCGCACATCCTGTTCGCTAAGCGCACCACGGCCTTTCAGCCTGTCAAAGACAGAGCCAAGGCGATCTGAAAGTGCGTCGAACATCCGACAATTTACTCCGAAACGCGAAAAAAGCCGGTGGGCGAAACCTCGCCGACCAGCCTGTCGCTAGAACTCTCTAATCATTGAATGGTGGAGCCTAGCGGGATCGAACCGCTGACCTCCTGCATGCCATGCAGGCGCTCTCCCAGCTGAGCTAAGGCCCCATTCCATTCAATCGGCAAGCCCTGGGAGACCTGCCCAACCTGACCTTGCGTCCGGGAAGGCCGCCCCTCTAGTGGCGGCCTACCGGCTTGGCAAGGGTATTTTTGCCTCAGGTGTCGTCGTTGCTGTCGTCACCATCGAGGCCCACGCCAAGATCGTCGTCGCCGCCCAGATCGACGTCGTTATCCGGCGAATCGCCGTCTTCGTCGATGTCCAGATCGGCGTCGGCGAGATCACCGTCCGGCGCCGCCTCGACCTTCTCCTTCTGGATTTCCTCATAGGGAATCGGCTGCTTCGACTTGAGCACCGGATCGGGCAGCCAGGCATAGCCGCACTCGACGCAAGTGACGGGATCGTCCTTGCCCAGATCGTAAAAGCGGGTGCCGCACTTCGGGCAGCCGTGCTTGGCGCCCCATTCAGCCTTGACCATACAATTCCTCGACTTGCGCGGCCCATGCGGGTCCGCGAAAACTGCTAAATACGTATTGGGAGGGCAATGCGCCAGTCCCAGCGCGGGGCGCGCCTTGCCATAGCACGCGCCCGCTGTCAAAAGCCGCGCGCAAATTGGTCTGCCGCCACTCCGTTCGTCATTGCGAGCGGCCGCAGGCCGCGCGGCAATCCAGCGCGGTTTAAACGGTACTGAATTGCTTCGCTCCGCTCGCAATGACGAAGACGTTAGGTTTGATTTTGTCCGCCCCCGCCAATTCCGCCCCCACACCGCGCCGCTTCCTGCCCACCGGGCCCCTCAAGGGCGAGATCCGCGTGCCCGGCGACAAGTCGATCAGCCACCGCTCGATCATGCTGGGCGCGCTGGCCGTGGGCGAGACGCGGGTTAGCGGCCTGCTCGAGGGCGAGGACGTGCTGGCCACCGCCGCCGCCATGCGCGCCATGGGCGCCGGCGTCGAGCGCACCGGCGAAGGCGAATGGAGCGTCCACGGCGTCGGTGTCGGCACGCTGCTGCAACCGGCTACGCCGCTCGACATGGGCAATTCGGGCACCTCTACGCGCCTCCTGATGGGGCTGGTTTCCACCCATGCGATCGAGACGCGGTTCTTCGGCGATGCCAGCCTGTCGAAGCGGCCGATGGGGCGCGTGATCGAGCCGCTCAGCCAGATGGGCGCGGCGTTCGAGGCGAGCGAAGGCGGCCGCCTGCCGCTGAGCGTGCGCGGAGCCAATCCCGCGGTGCCGATCGAATACCGCCTGCCGGTCGCCAGCGCGCAGGTCAAAAGCGCGGTGCTGCTCGCCGGGCTCAACACCCCCGGGATCACGACGGTGATCGAGCCGGTCCCGACCCGCGACCACTCCGAACGGATGCTCAAGGGCTTCGGCGCCGA